>NZ_DKJX01000095.1:27905-139770 GCF_002454935.1 Massilia sp. UBA6681 | reverse complement strand
CGTGCGGCAGGCACGGCGCAGGGCACGGCGCCGGTCGGCGCCCCGGCCGCCGGATCGCCGGAGCGTCCGATTTCCGTACCTCCGTCGCAACTGCCCGTGACGCCGCAGACCGGCTCGCCGCAATCCGGCCAGCCGCCATCGAGCCCCGCTACCAACCTGCAGGTGGTCCCGGTCGCGCCGCCGCCACCCGCGAACCCGGCCACGCAACGCTGATGTCCACACGCGGCTTCACGCTCATCGAGCTCCTGGTCACGCTGGCGATCCTGGCCCTGCTGGGAACGCTCGCAGTGCCGGTGGCCCAGGTGACGGCGCAGCGCCGCGATGAAGCCGAGCTGCGCCGCGCCTTGCGCGAGATCCGCGCCGGCATCGATGCCTACAAGAAGGCGAGCGACGAAGGCCGGGTGGCCAAGGCTGCGGGCGCCACTGGTTATCCGCCGCGCCTGGAGATGCTGGTCGAGGGCGTGCGCGACCAGAAGAGTCCGAAGCAGGCGCAGGTCTATTTCATGCGCCGGTTGCCGCGCGATCCTTTCCATGCCAATCCCGATTCCTCGGATGCCGAGACCTGGGGCAAGCGCAGCTATGCCAGCGAACCGGACGAGCCCAGGGAGGGCGACGACGTCTACGACGTGTATTCCATGTCCGAGAAGCCGGGGCTGAACGGCATCCCCTACAACAAGTGGTGAACCCGATGTCCAAGCTCACGCGCCTGCGCGCCTTCACCCTGATCGAACTGCTGGTGGTGCTGGGCATCGTGGCCCTGCTGTTGACGCTGGCGGTGCCGCGCTTCTTCCCGAGCATCGACGCTACCCGCGAAACCATCCTCGAGGAGAACCTGCGCAATACGCGTGCGATCATCGACCAGTACAAGGCCGACACCGGGCGCTATCCGGATTCGCTCGAGCAGCTGGTGGAGAAGAAGTACCTGCGCGAGCTGCCGATGGACCCGATCACCGAGAGCCGCGAGACCTGGATCGTGGAGCCGCCGCAGGAAGAGGAACAGGGCGAGGTCGGCAACATCAAGAGCGGCGCGCCGGGCAACGGCCGCAAGGGCAAGCCCTACGCGGAGTGGTAGCATGCGTGCCCGACGCCAGGCCGGCTTCACCTACCTGGGGCTGATCATCCTCGTCTTCATCGTCGGCCTGGTCGGCGCCGCCACGCTGAAGGTCGGCGCGCTGCTGCAGCGCGCCCAGCTGGAAACCGAACTGCTGGAGACCGGCGCCCAGTTCAGCGCCGCGCTCAAGAGTTATGCCGACGCCACCCCGCGCGGCCAGCCGACCCAGCCCCTGACGCTGCAGGAGCTGCTGCGCGATACCCGCTTCCCGACCCCGCGCCGGCACCTGCGCAAGATATTCGTCGACCCCATCACCGGCCGGCCGGAGTGGGGGATCGTGTCGGCGGCCCAGGGCGGCCGCATCCTGGGGGTGTACAGCCTGTCGCAGGCGAAGCCGCTCAAGCTCGCCGGCTTCGACGAACGCTTCCCCAATTTCGAGAACCGTGAGCACCACGCGGACTGGAAGTTCATGGCGCTCGGGCAGGGCGCTGCCCCGCCGCCGCGCCGCGTGCCGGGCGCCTCCGCGGAGCCGCCGATCACGATGGCGCCGCNNGCCGGAGCAGCCGGCCGGGCCGGTCGCCGCACCGGTGGAGGCGCAGGCGCCGATGCGCGAGGTGGCCCCGCCCCCGCGCAACGAGCCGGAGCCCGAGGCGCCGCGCGAGGAAGCGCCGGAGCCGGCTGCCGACGACGACCAGGAACAAGACAAGGACAAGGACGAGGGCAAGGACAAGGACGGCCCCAGGGAGCCGCCGCCCCCGGCCACGGACTCCGGGCGCTAGGGAGCGCTTGTCTCTACTTGGCGCGGCGCTTGAAGTCGCGCGGGCGGAAGCCCAGCGCCAGCAGCACCGCGAAATAGGCACTGGCGGCCACCGCGATGATCGCCGCCAGCGCGCCGGCACGCAGCAGCGGCGAAGCGCGCAGCGCGATCCAGTCGAACTGCGCCTGGCCGAACCAGGATACGGCGCCCATCACGCTCACCGCGACCAGGAGCTTGAGGAAGAACTTGCCCCAGCCCGGCTGCGGCACGTAGATGTGGCGCCGGCGCAGGCCGGTGTACAGGAAGGCCGCGTTGATGCAGGCGCCCACGCCGATCGACAGCGCCAGGCCGGCCACGCCGAATAGCGGCACGAACACGAGGTTGAGGAGCTGGGTCGCCACCATCACGCCGACCGCGATCTTGACCGGGGTGCGCACTTCCTGGCGCGCATAGAAGGCCGGCGCCAGGGTCTTGACCAGGATGAAGCCGAGCAGGCCGGCGCTGTAGGCCATCAGCGGCAGCGAGGAGTGGGCCACGTCCTGGGCGGTGAACACGCCATAGTGGAACAGGGTGGCGATCATCGGCACCGCCAGCGTCGCCATGCCGACCGAGGACGGCACGGCCAGCAGGAAGGTCAGGCGCAGGCCCCAGTCCAGCAGCGAGGAGTATTCCTGGGTGTCGCCTTCGGTGTTCGCCTTGGCCAGGCTGGGCAGCAGGATGGTGCCCAGCGCCACGCCCAGCAGGGCGGTGGGGAATTCCATCAGGCGGTCGGCGTACTGCAGGGCCGTCACCGCGCCCGCGGCCAGGCTGGCGGCGATGGTGGTGTTGATCAGGAGGCTGATCTGGGCCGCCGACACCGCGAACACGGCCGGCCCCATCTTGCCGAGCATGCGGCGCACGCCGCTGTCGCGCAGTCCGGTCATGGGATTGAGCGAGAGGCGCGGCAGCATGCCGAGCTTCACCAGCGAAGGAATCTGGATCGCCACCTGGGCCAGGCCGCCCACGCACACGCCCACCGCCATCGCGTAGATCGGCTGCTCGAACCAGTCGGCCAGCACCAGCGCGGAAACGATGAAGGAGATGTTCAGCAGCACCGGCGTGATGGCCGGGATCTTGAAGTGGCGCCAGGTATTGAGCACGCCGCTGGCGAGGGCCACGAAGGCCATGCAGGCGATGTAGGGGAACATCATGCGCGTCATGAGCACGGCGGCGTCGAAGGCTTCCGGTTCGCGCTGCAGGCCGCCGCCGATCAGGTAGATCAGCACCGGCGCGGCGAGGATACCGACGATGCTGGTCAGCACCGTCGCCCAGACCAGCACGGTGGCCACGTGGTCGACCAGGGTTTTCGTGGCTTCCTGCCCGTGTTTGGTCTTGTACTCGGTCAGGATCGGCACGAAAGCCTGCGAGAACGCGCCTTCCGCGAACAGCCGCCGCAGCAGGTTGGGCAGGCGGAAGGCGATGTTGAAGGCGTCGGTGAAATTCGAGGCGCCGAAGGTGGCGGCAAACAGGCTGTCGCGCAGCAGACCGGTGACGCGGGACACCATGGTCATGCTGGAAATAGCGGCGAGGGTACGGAGCAGGTTCATGGCCCGGGATTATACTTGGGCAATAGTCCCGTAAGTGACGGCGCACGTGCTCCAAGGCGACAATTATTGAATTATGAATTGCCCTAAGTGCTTTCGTTCGCTATAATCGTGGGCTGTACTGAATTCTGTTAGCAGACACGAATCGTTGGGCAGGCACTCGTCGGACATAAATGAGGCGCCAGTTTCACTCGCGAATGTTTGCAAACGCAACTTGACCCCGATTTAGGAAATTTCATGGCAAATACCGCACAAGCGCGCAAACGCGCTCGTCAAGCAGTTAAGCAAAACGCACACAACTCGGCACAGCGTTCGACCCTGCGTACCGCAATCAAGGCAGTTCGCAAGGCCATCCAGGCTGGCGACAAGGCCGCTGCGACCACCATCTTCCAGCAGTCCGTGTCGACCATCGACAGCATCGCTGACAAGAAGATCATCCACAAGAACAAGGCAGCCCGCCACAAGAGCCGCCTGGCTGCTGCCCTGAAGGCACTGTCCGCTTAATTAGCGAGGTGCGTGCGGCCTAGGCCGCGCAGGCAGTTCTGTGCAGAGCAAGACCCGCCCGACTTCGGTCCTGGCGGGTTTTGTCGTTTGCTGCATATGCCTGGGCTCGCTTTGAAATCCACGGGGTCCGGCCGGCGGTCAAAAATTTAAAACCCATGGCGCACAGTAAAATACTGGTGCATAATGTGAAACGCCGTCTTATGTCTTATAGAAGACTTCGCGAAGTCCCGCCTTCAAGACCTGAGCGTTACCACCTGTTTTTTGACATCGTGCGACCCGCATGATCATCGAGGAAAAAGCGTATGAGCAGTGATCCGACCATCATCTACACCCTGACCGACGAGGCCCCGCTGCTGGCGACCCACGCCTTCCTGCCAGTCGTCAGCACCTTCACCAAGCCGGCCGGCATCAAGGTCGAGCAGGCCGACATCTCGGTTGCCGCCCGTATCCTGGCGCAGTTCCCGGAAAACCTGACTCCGGAACAGCGTGTCCCGGACGTGCTGACCGAACTGGGCAAGAAAACCCTGGAACCGGACGCGAACATCATCAAGCTGCCGAACATCTCGGCCTCGGTGGGCCAGCTGACCGCCGCTATCAAGGAACTGCAGGCCAAGGGCTACAATCTTCCCGACTACCCAGCCGATCCGAAGACCGACGAAGAGAAGGCCATCAAGGCCAAGTACGGCAAGTGCATCGGCTCGTCGGTGAACCCGGTCCTGCGCGAAGGTAACTCCGACCGCCGCGCACCGAAGGCCGTCAAGGAATACGCCCGCAAGAACCCGCACTCGATGGCTCCGTGGTCGCAGGCATCGCGCACCCACGTGTCGCACATGACCCATGGCGACTTCTACCACGGCGAAAAATCGATGACCCTGGACGCCGCCCGCGACGTCAAGATGGAACTGGTCACCAAGTCGGGCCAGACCATCGTGCTCAAGCCGAAGGTCGCGCTGCAGGCCGGCGAAATCATCGATTCGATGTTCATGAGCCGCAAGGCCCTGCTGGCCTTCTACGAGCAGCAGATCAACGATGCCAAGGACACCGGCGTGCTGTTCTCGCTGCACGTCAAGGCGACCATGATGAAGGTCTCGCACCCGATCGTGTTCGGCCACTGCGTGCGCATGTTCTACAAGGAAGCCTTCGAGAAGCATGGCGCCCTGTTCGACAGCCTCGGCATCAACGTCAACAACGGCATGGCCGACCTGTACAACAAGATCGCCGCGCTGCCGGCCTCGCAGCGCGAAGAGGTCGAGCGCGACCTGCACGCCTGCCAGGAAAACCGTCCGGCGCTGGCCATGGTCGACTCGACCAAGGGCATCACCAACTTCCACTCGCCGAACGACGTGATCGTCGATGCGTCGATGCCGGCCATGATCCGCGCCGGCGGCAAGATGTATGACGCCACCGGCTCCCTGAAGGAAGTCAAGGCGGTGATCCCGGAATCGACCTTTGCCCGCATCTACCAGGAGATCATCAACTTCTGCAAATGGCACGGCGCCTTCGATCCGAAGACCATGGGCACCGTCCCGAACGTGGGCCTGATGGCGCAGCAAGCCGAGGAATACGGCTCGCACGACAAGACCTTCGAGATCCCGGAAGACGGCGTGGCCAACATCACCGACCTGGCTACCGGCGAAGTCCTGATGAGCCAGAACGTGGAAACCGGCGACATCTGGCGCATGTGCCAGACCAAGGACGCCCCGATCCGCGACTGGGTCAAGCTGGCGGTCACCCGCGCGCGCAACTCGGGCATGCCGGCCGTGTTCTGGCTGGACCCGTACCGTCCGCACGAGAATGAACTGATCAAGAAGGTCAAGACCTACCTGAAGGATCACGACACCACCGGCCTGGACATCCAGATCATGTCGCAGGTCCGTGCGATGCGCTACACCCTGGAGCGCGTCTCGCGCGGCCTGGACACCATCTCGGTGACCGGCAACATCCTGCGCGACTACCTGACCGACCTGTTCCCGATCCTGGAACTGGGCACCTCGGCCAAGATGCTGTCGATCGTCCCGCTGATGGCCGGCGGCGGCATGTACGAAACCGGCGCAGGCGGCTCGGCGCCAAAGCACGTGCAGCAGCTGACCGAAGAGAACCACCTGCGCTGGGATTCGCTGGGCGAGTTCCTGGCCCTGGCCGTGTCGCTGGAAGACCTGGGTATCAAGACCGGCAACAACAAGGCGAAGGTGCTGGCCAAGACCCTCGACGCCGCCACCGGCAAGCTGCTGGACAACCGCAAGTCGCCGTCGCCGAAGACCGGTGAACTCGACAACCGCGGCAGCCAGTTCTACCTGTCGATGTACTGGGCCCAGGAACTGGCCGCGCAGACCGAGGACGCCGAACTGGCTGCCAAGTTCGCGCCGCTGGCCAAGCAGCTGGCGGAGAACGAAGCCAAGATCGTCCAGGAACTCTTGGCGGTGCAGGGCAAGCCGGCCGACATCGGCGGCTACTACAAGGCCGACGACGCCAAGGTGAAAGCCGTGATGCGTCCGAGCGCGACCTTCAACGCTGCGCTGGAGTCGTTCGCGGTGTAATACGCTCCTGCGTCAATGAAAACGCCGACCTGCGGGTCGGCGTTTTTTTTAGGCGTAGCGCACTTCGATGAATTCGCCAGGCATCAAGGGATGCGTCGCCAGCGAAAACGGCCCGATACTCGAGCGCACCAGCCGCAGGGTCGGCAATCCCACCGCCGCGGTCATCCTGCGCACCTGCCGGTTCTTCCCTTCTTCCAGCGTGATCGCGATCCAGCTGGTCGGCTTGTCCTGGCGCGCGCGGATCGGCGGATTGCGCGGCCACAGCCAGGCCGGCTCCGCGATGCGCACCGCCTTGCACGGCTTGGTGACGAAGTCGCCCAGGTCCAGCGGCGCCTGCAGCCGCGCCAGGGCGGCACTGTCCGCCACCCCGTCCACCTGCACCAGGTAGGTCTTGGCTTCCTTGTGGTCCGGATGGGCGATCTTGTGCTGCAGCTTGCCGTCGTCGGTCAGCAGCATCAGGCCTTCGCTGTCGGCGTCCAGGCGGCCGGCAGGGTAGATGTTCGGGATGTCCAGGTAGCTGGCGAGGGTCTCGCGGCCGTCCTGGCTGGAGAACTGGCACAGGACCTGGAAAGGTTTATTGAAGAGGATCAGAGGCATGGAGTGCGAATCGGTACATAAAAGGTGCTGCGTAGCGCCTCGGAAAATACTGGTGCATAATGCAAGATGCTGGGAAGGTGTCTTATACAAGACTTGCAGCCGTATTCCACATTGTAGATGAAATGCGGGCCGGGCCCGACGCCGCGACGCGGCCTGCCACGCGACCACATGGGAGAGCATGATGTACCAACATATCAAGGTCCCGGCCGACGGCCAGAAAATCACCGTCAACGCCGACTTCTCGCTGAACGTGCCGGACAATCCGGTCATTCCATACATCGAGGGTGACGGCACCGGCGTCGACATCACCCCGGTCATGCTCAAGGTGGTCGACGCGGCCGTGGCCAAGGCCTATGGCGGCGCGCGCAAGATCAGCTGGATGGAAATCTACGCCGGCGAAAAGTCGACCCAGGTCTATGGTCCCGACGTGTGGCTGCCCACCGAAACCCTGGACGTGGTGAAGGACTACGTGGTCTCGATCAAGGGCCCGCTGACCACCCCGGTCGGCGGCGGCATCCGTTCGCTCAACGTCGCGCTGCGCCAGGAACTCGACCTCTACGTCTGCCTGCGCCCGGTGCGCTATTTTGCCGGCGTGCCCTCGCCGCTGAAGCAGCCGGAAAAGACCGACATGGTGATCTTCCGCGAGAACTCGGAAGACATCTACGCGGGCATCGAATGGGCCGAAGGCTCCGAAGGCGTCAAGAAGGTCATCAAGTTCCTGACCGAAGAGATGGGTGTCAAGAAGATTCGCTTCCCCGAAACCTCCGGCCTGGGCATCAAGCCGGTCTCGCGCGAAGGCACCGAACGCCTGGTGCGCAAGGCGATCCAGTACGCCATCGACAACGACAAGCCCTCGGTGACCCTGGTCCACAAGGGCAATATCATGAAGTACACCGAAGGCGGTTTCCGCGACTGGGGCTATGCGCTGGCGCAGCGCGAGTTCGGCGCCGAGCTGATCGACGGCGGCCCATGGTGCAAGTTCAAGAACCCGAAGAGCGGCCGCGAGATCACCATCAAGGATTCGATCGCCGACGCCTTCCTGCAGCAGATCCTGCTGCGCCCGGCCGAGTACAGCGTGATCGCCACCCTGAACCTGAACGGCGACTACATCTCCGACGCGCTGGCGGCCCAGGTGGGCGGCATCGGCATCGCGCCGGGCGCCAACATGTCGGACTCGGTGGCGATGTTCGAGGCCACCCACGGCACCGCGCCGAAGTACGCCGGCAAGGATTATGTGAATCCGGGCTCGCTCATCCTGTCGGCGGAGATGATGCTCCGCCATATGGGATGGCTTGAGGCGGCCGATCTCATCATCAGCGCGATGGAACGCGCGATCACCTCGAAAAAGGTCACGTACGACTTCGCGCGCCTGATGGAAGGCGCCACCCAGGTGTCCTGCTCGGGCTTCGGCGAGGTGATGATCGAGCAGATGTAAGCAGGTATCGCCCCGACATCGTCCTTTCATGGGACGATGTCGGCACATCGCGTGCAGCGCCGCTACCGTGCGCGTGCCCCCTGAGCGTTGAGGATGTGAATGATCTCCGTCGCCAGGGAACGGTACTCCAGGGCCGCGACCGAACTGGGCGCGGTATCGGCAATGAGCTCGGATTTTCCGCACGGTTCTTCAAGCCGCGCATCACGCCAGAACCGCTTTTCAATTTTCTTGCGTTCTACGACATATGCAGTGCTGAGTGTCGTATGCATCAGCGGCGATCCGAATGCATGCGCGGCAGCATAGCCGCCCGACTCCGTCTGCCATCTCCCTGGTTTCTTGTTCGTGAACAAAGTGAACAACTTGGGGCTCGCGCCTGGTTCGGCATGCTTGGCGAGGCGGCGCGAAAACACATTCCGTATCGAGTTCGGGGCGTCCCAGCGTTCGAGGTCGAAGACGAAGATGACCAGGTCGCTCAGCAGCAGCGCGGTTTCGATATCGCGGCCGAGATCCAGGAAGACGAAGTCCGTGCTGGTCCTTAACTCGGCAAGCGTCGCATCCGGCTTGTTTTTGGCTTGCCACTCCTTGGCCTCGAAATAGCAATCAAACGCCCGTTCGGGACGCAGCGTTCCGTCGTCCGCTAGCGCGCCCATGGCTTGGAGGCGATGCCGCAGATCCGTCAGTTCGGAAGGATTCAGTATGACGTGCGATCGCCGCAGCACACGCGGGTTATCGAACTGGAAGTCGTCTTGGCTGAGATAATCGGCGTCCGTGACAACCGCGCTGCGATAACCGTCTTGCGCCAACAGGCGGCCAAGCTCGAGGGAAATATAGCTCTTCCCGCATCCACCGGTTGCGCTGACAATGCTGATGATGTGTGTATCACCGGAAGTCGGGGTGCCGTCCAGGCGAACGGGCGGGAACGGCAAACGGTGCTTGATGCAAAACAGGGCAAGTGCCCCGGCGCTGATTCCGCGCGTCGACTTCCGGTCCCGCGGCGCTTCATAGGCAGCCCAGGTACGGCGATCGACGTGGATCGACTGCGCTGCTTCTGCGATCGTCAGACCAAGGCGTTCCCGCGTTTGTTTCAGATGTAGTGGCTGGATATGCATGTCGTTCTCCTGTTGGCAACACGGAAAATTTAAGGCAGTCCCGCCGTTTTGAATAGATGCACAATGTGCATGGTCGACGCACTCGCGTCTTTCGGGCTCCGTTCCAGGGAGTGCTGATCAATGGATGCGTGCGTACCGCGACTCACCTCTGGTTCGGCTAAGATGAAAGCTTCGATCTCGGCAGCGGCCGGGTCTTTCCTTATTAATAGGAGGAGCAATGGCGTCCCAGGCACATTACGAACGGATCGGCCGCTTCATCTACGGTTTCCACCGCATTGTCTCGCCCGAGGAACTGCGCGCGCTGCAGGATGGATGCAGGCTCCCGGCGGAGCTGGCCGACCGCGGCGCCGCGCTGGCAGAGCGCTTCGATGCCGTGCTGGCCGACTGGCAGGAGGACGCCCGACTCGAACGCGGCGACTCCGTCAGCGACGAGCGCATCGCCGCACTGTTGAAAGACACCCGCGACTTCTCGGCGGAACTGGCTTATGCTCGTACCCAGGGTGCATGAAATGCGGAACGGCAGGCGAGGGGAAATGCCAGGGGCGAAAAAAACCCCGCCGTGGCGGGGTTCTTCGCTTCCGGGAGGGGAATGATTACATGCCCTGGATGTTGGAAGCTTGCTTGCCTTTCGGGCCTTGCGTGACTTCGAATTGGACTTTTTGACCTTCTTTGAGGGTCTTAAAACCGTTCATATTGATCGCGGAGAAGTGTGCGAACAGATCCTCGCCGCCGTCATCAGGAGTGATGAAGCCAAAGCCTTTGGAATCATTGAACCACTTAACAGTACCAGTTGCCATAAAAGAACTTTCAAATTTTAACTAATCACACGAGCCATAAAAGCAAGAAGCTTCTTGCCCCCTCCTCAGCCTGCTCACTTCTTATCAACAAGTACATAAGTACAATGTCAATGACTGCATTGTTGGTGGAATAATCACTGAAGTCAAGCGGTTTTGGGGGGCTGTTGCCAAATTTTTCACGGCAGAGGTAACACGACTCTTGATTTCGTCAATTGGATCGCCATCTGCGCATTCATCGGAAAACCAGTAACATGGAAGCACATGAGAACGAGCTGATGTTTACGCTTGGCACAGACATTGAAAGCATTAAAATACGCCCATGGCTACGAAGCATGACACCGAACAGCTGCTGGAGCGGCAAACTGTAAAACCGCCACCCTTATATCAGGTGGCGTTGCTGAACGACGACTACACGCCGATGGAATTCGTGGTTGCGATCATCCAGGAGTATTTCAACAAGGATCGCGAAACGGCGACCCAGATCATGCTTTCCGTGCATCGGCACGGCAAGGGCGTCTGTGGGGTGTTTTCCAAAGATATAGCGTGTACCAAAGTGGAGTTTGTCTTAACGCATGCGCGTAAGGCAGGGCACCCCCTGCAGTGCGTGATGGAGGAAGTATGATTGCGCAGGAACTTGAAGTATCCCTACACATGGCCTTTGTCGAAGCCCGTCAGGCCCGCCACGAGTTCATTACCGTGGAACACCTGCTGCTGGCCCTGCTCGACAACCCATCAGCCGCCGAAGTCCTGCGTGCGTGCGCGGTCAATATCGAAGACCTGCGCAAGACCTTGACTAATTTTATCGGTGATAACACCCCGACCGTGCCCGGCACGGGCGAGGTCGACACCCAGCCGACGCTCGGATTCCAGCGCGTGATCCAGCGCGCGATCATGCACGTCCAGTCGGCCTCGAACGGCAAGAAGGAAGTCACCGGCGCCAATGTGCTGGTGGCGATCTTCGGCGAGAAGGACTCGCACGCCGTCTACTACCTGCACCAGCAGGGCGTGACCCGTCTCGACGTGGTCAACTTCATCTCGCACGGCGTGCGCAAGGACCAGCAGCTCGACACCAGCAAGGCGTCGGAAGGCGTGGAAGAAGCGCAGGTCGAAGGCCAGGCCAAGGAAAGCCCGCTCGACCAGTTCACCCAGAACCTGAACAAGTCGGCCGCCGACGGCAAGATCGATCCGCTGATCGGCCGCGAGGAAGAAGTCGACCGCGTGATCCAGATCCTGTGCCGCCGCCGCAAGAACAATCCGCTGCTGGTGGGCGAGGCCGGTGTCGGCAAGACCGCCATCGCGGAAGGCCTGGCATGGCGCATCGTCCAGGAGGACGTGCCCGAGATCCTGCAGAACGCCGTCGTGTATTCGCTCGACATGGGCGCGCTGCTGGCCGGCACCAAGTACCGCGGCGACTTCGAGCAGCGCCTGAAGGCCGTGCTCAAGCAGCTCAAGGATACCCCGAACGGCATCCTGTTCATCGACGAGATCCACACCATCATCGGCGCGGGTTCCGCTTCGGGCGGCACGCTCGACGCGTCCAACCTGCTCAAGCCGGCCCTGGCCAACGGCCAGCTCAAGTGCATCGGCGCGACCACGTTCACGGAGTTCCGCGGCGTGTTCGAGAAGGACCATGCCCTGAGCCGCCGCTTCCAGAAGGTCGACGTCAACGAACCGTCGGTCGAGCAGACCGTGGCGATCCTGCGCGGCCTGAAGTCGCGCTTCGAAGAGCACCACGGCGTGAAGTATTCGGCCTCGGCGCTGTCGACCGCGGCCGAGCTGGCGGCGCGCTTCATCAACGACCGCCACCTGCCGGACAAGGCCATCGACGTGATCGACGAAGCGGGCGCGGCCCAGCGCATCCTGCCGAAGTCGAAGCAGAAGAAGACCATCGGCAAGACCGAGATCGAGGACATCATCGCGAAGATCGCGCGGATCCCTCCGCAGACCGTCAACCAGGACGACCGCAGCAAGCTGCAGACCATCGACCGCGACCTGCGCAACGTGGTGTTCGGCCAGGACCCGGCGATCGAAGCCCTGTCGGCGGCGATCAAGATGGCGCGTGCCGGCCTGGGCAAGACCGACAAGCCGATCGGCTCCTTCCTGTTCTCGGGCCCGACCGGCGTCGGCAAGACCGAGGTCGCCAAGCAGCTGGCCTTCATCCTGGGCATCGACCTGGTGCGCTTCGATATGTCCGAGTACATGGAGCGCCACGCGGTGTCGCGCCTGATCGGCGCGCCGCCGGGCTACGTCGGCTTCGACCAGGGCGGCCTGCTGACCGAGGCCATCACCAAGAAGCCGCACACCGTGCTGCTGCTGGACGAGATCGAGAAGGCCCATCCGGACATCTTCAACATCCTGCTGCAGGTGATGGACCACGGCACGCTGACCGACAACAACGGACGCAAGGCCGACTTCCGCAACGTGATCATCATCATGACCACCAACGCGGGCGCCGAGAGCCTGACCAAGCGCTCGGTGGGCTTCGTGGATTCGAAGGCGGCAGGCGACGAGATGGCCGACATCAAGCGCATGTTCACGCCGGAGTTCCGCAACCGCCTGGATGCGATCATCAGCTTCCGCGCGCTGGACGAGGACATCATCCTGCGCGTCGTGGACAAGTTCCTGATGCAGCTGGAAGAGCAGCTGCACGAGAAGAAGGTGGAAGCCGTCTTCACCGAGAAGCTGCGCAAGTTCCTCGGCAAGAAGGGCTTCGACCCGCTGATGGGCGCCCGTCCGATGTCGCGCCTGATCCAGGACATGATCCGCAAGGCGCTGGCCGACGAGCTGCTGTTCGGCCGCCTGGTCAACGGTGGCCGCGTGACGGTGGACCTGAACGAGAAGGACGACGTCGTCCTCGAGTTCCCGGAAGGCGACGCACTGCCGCCGCCGGCTCCGGCCGAGACGGTCGAGATCGAGTAATCCCCGGTCTCGCAATGAAAACCGCGCATCGAGCGCGGTTTTTTTTTGCACGTATGCACATCGCGCGCCCATCGGCATGTGGCAAACTCTTCCGCTTGAGTAACCCTTGCCATTGTGAACATGCAACTGTCCCGCACCATCCTCGCCCTGTCGCTGGCCCTGATCGGCAGCCAGGCCGCCGCCGCCGATCCCTACTTCCGTTTTCCCGCGATCCGCGGTGACAGCATCGTCTTCACCGCCGAGGGTGACCTGTGGCGCACGACGACCCAGGGCGGCAAGGCCACCCGCCTGACCACGCATCCTTCCAGCGAAACCCAGGCCGCGATCTCGCACGACGGCAAGCTGGTCGCCTTCGCCGCCTCGTATGAAGGCGCCCAGGAAGCCTATGTGATGCCGATCGAGGGCGGCCTGCCCAAGCGCATCACCTTCGAAAACGGCGGCGTGAACGTGCTGGGCTGGACCGCACAGGGCGAAGTCCTGGTCAGTACCGAAAATTCGGTGGGACCGTCGAAACACCGTATCGTCGCCGCCCTCGACCCCGTCAAGATGACGCGCCGCGTGCTGCCCCTGGCCGACGCCAACGACGCCGTGCTGAGCGACGACGGCCGCACCGTGTTCTTCACGCGCATGGGCCTGTCGATGACCAACGATAACGTCAAGGCCTACCGCGGCGGCGCCCATGCCCAGCTGTGGCGCTACGAACTCGGCGCCAAGGGCGAGGCCACGCGCCTGTTCAAGGACGACGACGCCAACAACCGCCGCGCCATGTGGTGGCAGGGCCGCATCTACTTCATCAGCGACACGGGCGGCGCCGACAACATCTGGTCCGCGCTGCCCGACGGCAGCGACCGCAAGCAGCACACGGGGCACACCGAATGGGACGTGCGCACCGCCTCGCTGGGCGACGGTCGCATCGCCTACCAGCTGGGCGCCGACCTGCGCGTGTTCGACATCGCCGCCGGCACCGACACGCGGGTAGAGGCCAGCCTGGTCTCGGACTTCGACCAGCAGCGCACCCGCCGCGTGCGCTCGCCGCTCGACGCGCTGACCAGCATCGATGTCGCCAACAAGGCCCAGCGCATCGTGCTGACGGCGCGCGGCAAGGTGACCATCGCCGGCACCGGCAGCTACCGCCGCGTCGAGATCGCGGTGCCGGACGGGGCGCGCGCCCGCGGCGCCGTGTTCAGCCACGACGACAAGTGGGTCTATGCATTCGTGGACACCACCGGCGAGAACGAGATCTGGCGCTACGCCGCCGACGGCTCCGGCAAGGGCGAGCGCCTGACCATCGACGGCGCTAGCCACCGTTCCGGCATCTATCCGTCGCCGGACGGCAGGTACCTGGCCCACACCGACAAGAAGGGCCGCACCTGGCTGCTCGACCTGCAGGCCAGAACCAACGTCATCATCGACGATGCCAACCAGGTCGGCGCCGAGCGTCCGGACCAGGTGGTGTGGTCGCCGGACAGCCGCAACCTGGCCTTTGTCCGGGTCGGCAGCAGCGAGCAGCGCAACCAGATCGGCATGTACAACCTCGCCGGCAAGAGCATGGCCTTCGTCACCACCGACCGCTACACGGCCAACTCGCCGGTGTTCTCGCCGGACGGGAAGTGGCTGTACTTCCTGTCTGCGCGCCACTTCAATGTGGGTAACGCCGGTCCCTGGGGCGACCGCAACATGGGCCCGGTGTTCGACCGCCGCGTCGGCATCTATGCGCTGGCATTGCAGCCGGGCGTACGCTTCCCCTTCAAGCCCGAGGACGAGCTGACCACGCCGGAAGTGGCATCGCCCGAGGCCGCCGCGCGCGCCGCGGTCCAGACCCCAGGCAAGGAAGAGGCCGACAAGACCGCCGCCGTCGCCGCGGCCGCGGCAGCCACCGCGGCGGCGAATGCCGCGGATGCTGCCACAGGCGCGAAGGCCAAGGCGGCGCCGACCCCGGCGATCGACTACGCCGGCCTGCGCGAGCGCCTGTACGAAGTGCCGGTTGCGCCAGGCAACTACCGCGCCCTGGCCATCGACGAAAAGCGCCTGTACATCCTCGAATCGGACAACGGCCGCAGCGGCGCGCTCAAGACCCTCGAGATTTCGCGCAGCAGCCCGCAGCTGGAAACCTTCGTGAACAACGTGCGCGAGTTCGGCCTGAGCACCGACCGCAAGCACGTCTTCTACCGCACCTTCCATGCCAGCGGACCGGGCGAGATGCTGATCGTCGCCGCCGGCGCCAAGGCCCCGGCCGACGTGTCGAAGGCGCGCATCAAGATCGACGACTGGGCGGTGAGCACCAACCCGCGCCTGGAGTGGAAGCAGATGTTCAACGATGCCTGGCGCATGCACCGCGACTTCCTGTACGACGCCAACATGCGCGGCATCGACTGGGCAGCCGTGCGCAAGCGCTACGCGCCGCTGGTCGAGCGAGTGACCGACCGCGCCGAGCTCAATGACGTGCTGGGCATGATGGTGGGCGAGCTCGGTGCGCTGCACTCGCAGATCATCCCCGGCGACGTGCGCCGCGCCGCCGGCGAGGGCGTTCCCTCGAGCCTGGGCGCCGTGCTGTCGCGCACGCTTGAAGGCTTCCGCGTCGACCGCGTCTACCGCAGCGAACCCGAGCTGCCGCTTGAAGCCGGGCCGCTGGCGGCGCCGGACGTCGGCGTCAAGGAAGGCGACATCATCACCGCCGTGAACGGCAAGTCGCTGGCGGAAAGCCGGGACATCGCCGACCTGCTGCTCGACCAGGCCGACAAGCAGGTGCTGCTGCACGTGAAGAGCGGGGCAGGCAAGCCGCGTCCCGTGATCGTGACGCCGGTGTCGATGGCGCAGCACGCCAGCCTGCGCTACGCCGACTGGGAACAGGGCAGGGCGCAGCAGGTCGACCAGGCCTCGAAAGGCAGGATCGGCTACCTGCACCTGCGCGCGATGGTCGCGCGCGACATCAACGCCTTCGCCCGCGACTTCTACGCCAACATCAACAAGGAAGGCCTGATCATCGACGTGCGCCGCAACAACGGCGGCAACATCGACAGCTGGATCATCGAGAAGCTGCTGCGCCGCTCGTGGGCATTCTGGACCTCGAACGGCACCCTGCCGCAGTCGAACATGCAGAACACCTTCCGCGGCCACCTGGTGGTGCTGATGGACGAGCTGACCTATTCGGATGGCGAGACCTTCGCCGCCGGCGTCAAGGCCCTGAAACTGGGCCCGCTGGTGGGCAAGCGCACCGCCGGCGCCGGCGTCTGGCTCAGCGACGGCAACAGCCTGCTTGATAACGGCAGGGCGCGCGTGGCCGAGTTCGGCCAGTTCGCCGCGGACGGCGAATGGCTGATCGAAGGCGTGGGCGTGTCGCCCGACGTCGAGGTCGACAACCTGCCGCACGAGACCTTCGAAGGCCGCGACCGCCAGCTGGAAGTGGCGATCGGACTGCTCGAGAAGAAGATGAAGGAGCAGCCGGTCATGCCCTGGAAGCCGGCCGCGATCCCGGCGCTCAAGCGCCAGTGGGAAGCCGGCGAGGCCGCCGGCAAGGCGCCGCCGACCAACAAGTAAGCGCCTCCCTCCCGTGACATTCGCAGGCGCGGATGTCACGGATTTTCATCGCCCTGTCACATTGCATTTTTAGACTGCAGGTATCCGATCAACTCGATACCTGCCATGCACCTCGCGAAGCTCCAGACCGGCACCAAGATCCTCGGCGCCTTCGGCATCGTCTCCTTCCTCCTCCTGATCATCTCGGCCGTGGCGCTGTGGCGCATGCAGTCCAACGATGCCCTCACCACCGACCTGGTCTACGACAAGCTGGCCAGGCAGCAGCTGGCCTCCGACCTGCTCGGCGTCGAACGCCTGAACGGCTCGCGCACGGTCGCCATCGCGCGCAGCGACAGCCTGGAGCTGGCGGACTACTTCGGCGCCCAGCTGGCCCAGGGCAGGAAGGCGGCCGCCGAGCTCGAAGCAAAACTCGGCAAGCTGCCGCGCACGCAGGCTGAAGCCGCGCTGATGGCGCAAGCCGGCGGCCACAAGGCAGCGCTGGACAAGGTGCAGACCGCGCTGTTCCAGGCCAAGGAGCTCGGCCAGACCGGCGTCGTCGAGCAGCTCGTCGGTGGCGACTGGGAGAAAGGCTACCAGGCCTACACGGGTGCGCTGGAAGCCTTGCTGGCCCACGAAACCGACGCGGCGCACCGCCTCGCCAGCGAATCGGCCTCGGCCTCGCTGTTCGGGAAATCGCTGGTGCTGGCGCTCGGCCTCGGCGCCCTCGGGATCGGCGCGCTGCTGGCCTGGATGCTGACCCGGAACATCGTCGGCCCGCTGCAGCAGGCCGTCAGCCTGGCCGAGCAGGTGGCGAAGGGCGACCTGCGTCCGGTCATCCGCCACGCGCGTGCGGACGAAATCGGCCGCCTGTTCGACGCCCTCAACGGCATGACCGGCGGCGTCGCGGCCACCGTGTCCCAGGTGCTGGCCGGCGCCCGGGCGATCGATGCGGCCTCGGGCGAGATCGCGGACGGCAACCAGGACCTGTCGCGCCGCACCGAGCGCCAGGCAGCGAGCCTGCGCCAGACCGTCGGCGCGATGGAAGAACTGCGCGAAGCCATCGACCGCAACAATGCCAGCGCCCGCTCGGCGAACGCGCTGGCCCAGTCGGCCTCGAACGTCGCCACCCGCAGCGCCCAGGCGGTCGAGGAGGTGGTGGCGCGCATGGGCGCGATCAAGGCCTCGGCCGACAGGATCACCGACATCACCGGCATGATCGACAGCATCGCCTTCCAGACCAATATCCTGGCGCTGAACGCGGCGGTGGAAGCGGCGCGCGCCGGCGCCGAGGGACGCGGCTTCGCCGTGGTGGCGGCCGAGGTGCGCAGCCTGGCCCAGCATTCTGCGTCGGCGGCGAAGGAAATCAAGAAGCTCATCAAGGATTCAAGCGCGGAGATCGCCGCCGGCACCGGCATCGCCGGCGCCGCGGGCGAGACCATGCGCGCCGTGCTGGCCCACGTGCACGACGTGGCCGGCCTGCTCGATACCATCTCCACCGCAAGCGGCGAGCAGGCCAGCGGCGTGGCCCAGGCCAGCCAGGCGATCGCCGAGATGGACGAGTCGACCCGGCAGAATGCCGCGATGGTCGAGCAGGCAGCCAGCGCGGCCGGGGCGATGCGCCGGCAGGCAGCCGAGCTGTCGGAACTGGTGGCGACCTTCAAGCTGCGCCAGGGCGCGCATGCGGACGAAAAAAAGCCGCCTGCAAGCAGGCGGCTTTCGCTGGAAACGGCGGGGTGATTACCAGCCGATGTCCTTGAACAGTTCCATCGTCAGGTCGGTCGGCGCCGTCACCGAGTGGGTCAGGTCGGCATTGATCGACGGTTCCATCAGCTGGTTGCGGGTGGTCGCGGTGTTGTAGTGCGACACCGACGAGCCCTGCTGGAACGGATTCGGCGTGAACATCGTGACGCGGCCCTGTGCATCGGCGCCCGAGAGCTGGGTCTTGGAACGTTCGAGCTTGCCCACGGTGCCGTTGGCGTTGCCGTTCGGCTTGGTCAGGCTGGCCAGGATCGTCGCGCCGTCGGCCTGCGACACGCGCACGGCCGGGATGGTGATCGACGGATCGGCGCCGCCCAGGCCGGTGACTGCGCCCGGTGCGTTGTCGGCCACGATCACGCCGATCGCGCCGGCGTCCTGGGCGTTCTTGACCTTGACCGTGAAGCCGCAGGTGCCGCGGCTGACCAGGGCGATCTTGCGGCGCACCGCTTCGGCGTTGGCGGCGTTGAACGGCGTGCAGGCCGAACCCGGGCTGTCAGGCTGCAGGGCCACCGCGGCGATCTGGCCGGTCAGCGGCGACTTGTCGATCTTCGGACCGAAATCGGCTTCGCCGACCGCGTACAGGTCGCCGGACGGCGAGTTGGCGCCGACGCCGATCACGCGCAGCTGGGCGGTCGGGGTCAGGACCGACGGTGCGGCCGCGGTGACGCGGGCGCCGGTCCAGGACAGGCCGCCCGGCTTGAGCGCCGATGCGGCACGCTCGGCGTTGCTCATGTCGATCCACAGCTTGCCGGTCGTGTTATCGAGCAGGAAGGTATCCCAGACCGACGCGCGTCCGGCAAACGGAGCACCGGTCGCGCCGCTGGTGAAGGTCTGGAAGCCCAGGCCGTGGCCCATCTCGTGCAGCAGGGTGGCGACGAAGTCGATGTCATTGCCTTCGTTCGCATCCAGGCCCAGGTAGAACGCGCTGCCGGCCAGGCAGTTCGACTTGCCGAGATTGGAATTGAAGCGAGCCGTGATCTGGCCGCCCGGCGAGGTCGAGATCTCGCTGCCGTACAGCTTGTTGGCCAGGGCATACGAATACCAGACGTCGGTCTTCGGCGCGCCCGGGAAGTTGGCGAACACCTGGGTGGCGCCGGCGCTGCCCAGCACCGCGCTGGTCGCGGTGCACGACAGCGGCTCGAAGGTCGCGTTGATGACGATCGGGACGTCGCTGGTCAGGGTCTTGCCCCAGATATTGGCCGCGTGCGTGAACGCGATCAGGCGCTGCTGGCCGATGGTGGTGCCGGTGTTGCCGCCGACGGGCGTCGCCGGGGTCGTCTCGTTGAAGCCGACGCCGGGCGCGTTCAGGTTGTTGATGACGATCTTTGCTGCTGCCTGGGCAGTGCCCATGCTGCCGCAGGCCAGGGCCAGGGCCGCGGCTACCAGAGTGAGGCTTGGACGCTTATTCGACTTCATTCTGGTGCTCCTTGGCGTGCGTGGACACTGGGGTGGACAGGGCGGAGTGGGCTGCATGCGAGCCGTGGGCGCACTCGGCTTCGAGCTTGCCGTCCGCGGTGCGGCGCACCACCGTGTGCATCATCGACTCCTCGTCGACGTGGGCGGCGAGTACGCCGTTCTGCTGCAGGCTGGCGACGCCGGCGACCGGGGCGCCGGAAGCTGCGCGGGCGGCCTTCTGGGCTTCGCGCTCCGCTTTGCGCAGCTCGTTCAGTTTCTGTACCTCAGCGGCAGTCGCATTGCGCAGCTTGCCGGTGCGCTGGTCCTTGGCAACGGTCTGGCCTTCCTGTCCGGCAGCGAGCGCCGATCCGGCGAACGCCAGCGCCGCGATGGCGACAGCGCTACGCAGCATGGATACACGGATTTGCATGTTGTCTCTTCTTTCAGAAAAATATACGTCATTCGGTACAACTTTTCTTTCCCCGCCTCTAGAGGCGGTTGTCAACAACTATAGCTTTGGAAATAACGAACCTGAACAATTCCAATAAAAATTTTATATCTTTGTTTCACTCCATATGCATACAAAATTCGGTTTTCTCTCTCAAAAGGCTGATGTAAATACAGCTTTATCGCGCGTCGTTTTTTGTGCGCAAGGCACACCAGGCCGAAATGTGGTATTGACGGGCGCGCGGTCCTGCACTAGGACGCGGCAATATGGGAGAGGGGCGTTGCCTGCAGGCAGGACTTCAGAGGGGAGGGCGTGCTACGCGGGGACAGCCGGGAAGATTGGAAAGGAACAGGCGCCGGCGGCGTTGCCGGCGCCATGAGGACAGCGCTCAGCGCACGTCGAGCAGTTCGACGTCGAAGATCAGGTTGGCATTCGGCGGGATCGGACCTGCGCCCGAGCTTCCGTAACCCATGCTGGCGGGGATGATGAGGGTGCGCTTGCCGCCGACCTTCATGCCGGCCACGCCGGCATCCCAGCCGGGAATGACCTGGCCGCCGCCGAGGTGGAAGCTGAACGGCTCGCGTCCGCTCGAGGAGTCGAACTGGGCGCCGCGCTTCGATTCGGTATTCGGCTCGTACAGCCAGCCGGTGTAGTGGACGACCACGGTCGCACCGTCGGTCGCTTCCTTGCCGGTACCGGCCACGGTGTCGATCTTTTGCAGCGCCACGCTGTCGGCGGCTGCCGCGGGAGGGGTTTCTGCGCGCTTGCAGCCGGTGACGGCCAGCGTCATGCTCAAGCCAAGGATGCAGTAGGAGATCAGCTGTTTCAAGGTATTCTTTCGTAAAAGGGACAAGGGCGAAGGCAGCGGCAGTATACATGCGATCGCCCCACGGGAGAACGCATGCGCCTGTCGCAGGGACTTCGCGCGGTGGCCGCGCTCGAAGCGGCCAAGGGCATGGTGGTGCTGTTGACCGGCTTCGGCCTGTTCGCACTGCTGCACCGCGACGTCCAGCGCCTTGCCGAGCTGCTGGTGGCGCACGCGCACCTGCACCCCGCATCCCACACGCCCCGGGTGTTCGTCGAGCTGGCAGGGCGCCTGGGCGATGCGCGCCTGCTGCAGCTTGCGGCGGCGGCCCTCGCGTATTCATGCCTGCGCATGATCGAGGCCTACGGCCTGTGGCATGGCCGTGCATGGGCGGAAGGCCTGGCGGCGGCCAGCGGCGCCATCTACCTGCCGTTCGAGCTGGACGAACTGGCGCGCCGTCCCGGCCTGCTGAGCGCCGGCCTGCTGGCCGTTAACCTGGCCATTGTCGCTTTCATGGTCTACAGTTTGAAGAGGCGCCGTGCAGCGCGCCGATCCGATTGACACGGCGTGGCCCACGTACGGACCGCATATGGTATCGAACCAACCCGGATTCCTCTTTGCCACCGGCATCGAGAACAGCATCCCGACCATCGATGGCGGCCGGGTCCGCATGGACGAGATGGACAAATGCGGGCACTACCGCCATTGGCGGCGCGACTTCGACCTGGTGCAGGAAATCGGCATCCGCTTCCTGCGCTATGGCCCTCCCTTGCATACGACGCTGCTCGGTGCGCGCCGTCATGACTGGTCGTTCGCCGACGAGGTGTTCCCCGACCTGCGGCGCCGCGGCCTGGTGCCGATCGTCGACCTGTGCCATTTCGGCCTGCCCGATTTTCTGGGCGACTTCCAGAACCCGGACTTCCCCGCGGTCTTCGCCGACTATGCGCGCGCCTTTGCCCAGCGCTATCCCTGGGCCCAGCTGTACACGCCGGTCAACGAGATGTCGATCTGCGCGCTGTTCTCCGCCCTGTACGGCTGGTGGAACGAGCAGATGCGCGACGACCGGGCCTTCGTCACCGCGCTCAAGCACATCGTGAAGGCCAACCTGCTGGCCATGCGCGCCATCCTCGAGGTGCGCCCGGATGCGCTGTTCGTCCAGAGCGAATCGACCGAGTACTTCCACGCCCGCTCGCCCGCCGCGATCGGCCCGGCCGAGACCAGGAACGCGCGCCGCTTCCTGTCGCTGGACCTGAACTACGGCCGCCGCGTCGACTCCACCATGTACGAGTACCTGCTCGACAACGGCATGACGCGCGACGAGTACCACTTCTTCCTGAACAACAACCTCAAGCATCACTGCATCATGGGGAACGATTACTACCAGACCAACGAGCACCATGTGTCGGCGGACGGCTCGACCATGGCGTCGGGGGAGATCTTCAGCTACGCGGTGATCACGCACCAGTACTACAACCGCTACCGCCTGCCGGTGATGCATACCGAGACCAATCTGTGCCAGGGAGCGTGCGGCGACGAGGCCGTGAAGTGGCTGCGCAAGGAATGGGCCAACGTGCTGCGGGTACGTAACAACGGCGTGCCCCTGGTCGGCTTCACCTGGTACTCCCTGACCGACCAGGTCGACTGGGACACCGGCCTGCGCGAGAACAACGGCCACGTGAATGCCCTCGGCCTCGCCGACCTCGACCGCCAGCTGCGCCCGGTCGGGATGGCCTACCGCGACCTGATCCGCGACTGGACCGAAGTGCTGCCCACCCAGAGCGTGTGCCTGCAGGTGCCGCTGGCGCTGGACAGCGACTACCCCGGATTCGACTTCGCAGCGCCCCATACGGCGCCGGCCGGGGCGGCGACCGGGGCACCCAGGAACACGGAATAGGAGGGCGTGTGCGCTTCGACGGCAAGCTCGTTCTCGTCACCGGCGCCGCCGGCGGCATCGGCCTCGCGGCGGCCAAGCGCTTTGCCGCCGAAGGCGCCGGCCTGGCGCTGGTCGACCGCGACGCGCACGCCCTGCCGGCGGCGGCGGCCGCGGTGGGCGAGTGCGGCCCCGGCGACGTCATCGAGGTGGTGTGCGACGTGGGCGCGGAGCAGGAAGTCGGCGCCGCCGTCGGGCAGGTGATGCAGCGCTTCGGGCGGCTCGACGTGGTGGTCAACAACGCCGGCCTGATGGTCTTCAAACCCATCGTGGAACTCGGCGCGGCCGACTGGACGAAGGTGCTGCAGGTCGACCTGCTCGGGGCCTTCTTCTTCATCAAGCAGGCCTTCCTGCACATGGGGCAGGGCGGTGCGGTCGTCAATGTCGCGAGCGTGCATGCCCTGGAGACCGAAGTCAAGGTGGCGCCCTACGCGGCCGCCAAGGCCGCCTTGCTGTCGCTGACGCGCTCGGCGGCGCTGGAAGGCGGCCCCAGGGGCATCCGGGTCAATGCCGTGCTCCCCGGGGCGGTCGACACGCCGATGCTGTGGAATAACCCGGAGGTCCAGTCCGGGGTCGAACACATCGATGCGGCCGAGGTGGGCAAGCCCGCCGACATTGCCGCGGCGATCGCCTTCCTGGCCTCCAGCGACGCCGCCTTCATCCAGGGCGCCTCGCTGCTGGTGGACGGCGGGCGCCTGTGCCGCCTGTAGCGAGTCCGAACCGCGTCAGATCGCGGCCAGCGCCCGGCGCAGGTCCTCGCGCTGGTCTTCCAGGTGCTCGATGCCGACCGACAGGCGGATCAAGCCGTCGCCGATGCCCAGCTCGGCGCGCTGCTCGGCCGGGATGCTGGCGTGGGTCATCAGGGCAGGGTGCTCGATCAGGCTCTCGACGCCGCCCAGGCTCTCGGCCAGGGTGAACACCTCGCAGGCTTCCAGGAAGCGCCTGCTGCCGGCCAGGTCGGTGGCCAGGTCGATCGACACGATGCCCCCGAAGCCGTTCATCTGGCGCCGCGCCAGCGCGTGCTGCGGGTGCGATTCCAGGCCCGGATAGAACACCTTGCGTACCTTCGGCTCGTGCTCGAGCCACTGGGCCAGCGCCAGCGCGTTGGCGCTGCTGCGCTCCACCCGCAGGGCCAGGGTCTTGATCCCGCGCAGCACCAGGAAGCTATCGAACGGACCCTGGATGGCGCCCACGGCGTTCTGGATGAAGCCGAGCCCCTCGGCCAGGGCCGCATGGCGCTCCTCCCTGCCGACCACCGCCACGCCGCCGATCACGTCGGAGTGGCCGTTCATGTACTTGGTGGTCGAGTGCACCACGATGTCGAAGCCGAGTTCCAGCGGACGCTGGACAATCGGGCTGGCGAAGGTGTTGTCGCACACGGTGATGATGCCGCGCGCGCGGCACTGGGCCGCGATGGCCGCCAGGTCGGCCAGCTTGAGCATCGGGTTGGTCGGCGTCTCCACCCACACCAGCCTGGTTTCGGGCGTGAGCGCCTTGCCGAGCGCGTCCGGATCGGTCAGGTCGGCGTAGGCGAAGCTGTGGCCGGCGCTCTTCCTGCGCACGCGCTCGAACAGGCGGAAGGTGCCGCCGTACATGTCGTCGCCGGCCACGATGTGCGAGTTCGCCGGCAGCAGTTCCAGCACCGCCGCGATCGCGGCCAGGCCGGAGGCGAAGGCGAAGGCCGCGCTGCCGCTTTCGATGTCGGCCACGCAGCGCTCCAGGGCCCAGCGCGTCGGGTTGTGCGAGCGGCCGTAGTCCAGGCCCTTGTGCACGCCCGGGCTCTCCTGGCGGAAGGTCGAGGTGGCGAAGATCGGCGGCATCACGGCGCCGGTGCTTGGTTCCGGCGCCTGGCCGCCGTGGATCACGCGGGTGGCAAGGTGTTTTTTCTGGTCCGTCATGAAAGAGTCCTGCGAAGGTGGTTGAGCAAGTCGTAGCGCGTGACCAGGCCGTAGAAGCGTTCGCCGTCATGGATCACGGCGGTCAGCCCGCGGTCGAGGATCTCGCGCAGGTGGCCCATGCTGGCTGTGGGCAGCAGGGTCTGGAGCGAGGAAGTCATCGTGCTCGACACCGGCGCGCTGAAGTGCTTGGGTTCGGCGCTGACGTGCAGCAGCAGGTCGGACTCGTCGATCAGGCCGGCCAGCCGGCCCTTGTCGTCGATCACGGGCAGCTGCTGCAGGTCGGCGTTGCGCATGCGGTTGAAGGCGGTGAGCAGGGTGTCGGAGGGCGATACCGTGACCACTTCGCCCTCGTCGTAGCGGCGGCCGATCAGGTCGCGCAGGTCGCCCGTCCTGGGGCGCGTGATCAAGCCCTGGTCGACCATCCAGCCGTCGCTGTACACCTTGCTCAGGTAGCGGGTGCCGGTGTCGCACACGAATGTGACGACGCGTTTCGGACGGGTCTGCTCGCGGCAGTAGCGCAGGGCGGTGGCCAGCAGGGTGCCGGTCGAGGAGCCGGCCAGGATGCCTTCCTGCTGCAGCAGCAGGCGCGCGGTGCTGAAGCTTTCCTCGTCGGGGATAGTGTAGGCCTTCTTCACCCGCGACAGGTCGGCGATGCCGGGGATGAAGTCTTCGCCGATGCCCTCGACCGCCCAGGAACCGGCATCAGTGCGCAGCACGCCCGTGTTGACGTAGTCGGCCAGGATCGAGCCCTGCGGGTCGGCCAGCACGAATTCGAGGTTCGGCTGGGTCTTCTTGAAATAGCGCGACAGGCCGGTGAGGGTGCCGGAGGAGCCGACCCCGACCACGATGGCATCGAGCTTGTGGTTGACCTGGTCCCAGATCTCGGGACCGGTCGTGGTTTCGTGGGCGCGCGGGTTGGCCGGGTTGTTGAACTGGTCGGCGAACCAGGCGCCGGGGATCTCCCTGGCCAGGCGCGCCGCAACATCCTGGTAGTACTCGGGATGGCCCTTGCCGACGTCGGAGCGGGTCAGGTGGATCTCGGCGCCGAGCGCCTTCAGGTGCAGGATCTTCTCGGCCGCCATCTTGTCGGGGACGACCAGCACCACGCGGTAGCCCTTGATGCGCGCCACCAGGGCCAGCCCCAGGCCGGTATTGCCGGCGGTGGCCTCGACCACGGTGCCGCCCGGCTCCAGCAGCCCGTCGTGCTCGGCCTGCTCGATCATGGCGCGGCCGATGCGGTCCTTGATGGAGCCGCCGGGATTCTGGGATTCGAGTTTCAGGAACAGCTGGCAGGGACCGGTATCGATCCGGGTCACTTCGATCAGGGGGGTATCACCGATCAGGGAAAACAAAGCCGCTTGCGACGCATGTTGCATAGTGCCTCCGTCAGGCCGGGCAGGGGCCCGGGCGGTGCGCCGCTTCATGGGCGGACGCTAGTCGAAGAGCTGGCGCTTGCTCGTATCAATGGGCGCCAGGCCATGTAAAAAAGTCATGATACGGCGATAATTTAACACGGTGTTGATCCAGCGCGGGGTGGGGAATTTGTAGGGTGGGCGGCTTGTCCGCCCACGCGGTGATAGGTAGTGGCGCTGCTTTCGTGCCGGATGATCTCGCTGTCAACTATCACCGCGTGGGCAAGAAACTTGCCCACCCTACGTATTCTCGCTCCGCAAGCGCCGCCACAGGGTCGTACGGCTGATGCCCAGATGCTTCGCCGCCGCATCGCGCTGGCCGTTGAAGCGCGCCAGCACCGCCGCAATGCTCTCGGTATCGGCCTCCGGCGTGGACGCAGGCACCGTCGCCGCCTTGTTTAGTTCAGGAGCAATCGACACCAAGAAACTCGGCGTCAAGGCCTGCAGCGGCTCCGCCGCCAGGAACAGCGCCAGCCGCTCCATCAGGTTGCGCAGCTCGCGCACGTTGCCGGGCCAGCCGTAGGCTTCCAGCACGGACGCGCAGGCCCGCATCTCGGCGTGCAGGTTCGGGTGCGGTCTGGCGCCCAGCGCTGCCAGCGCATTCTTGAGCGACCATTCCCCCAGGGGCACGATATCCGCGACCCGTTCGCGCAGCGGCGGCAGGCTAAGTCGCAGCACCGCCAGCCGGTAGAACAGGTCGGCGCGGAAGCGCCCCTCGCGCACGCGCGCATCCAGGTCGCAGTGGGTCGCGCTGATCACGCGCACCTCGATCGGCACCGGCCGCGTGCCGCCCACGCGCATCACTTCGCGCTCTTCCAGCACGCGCAGCAGGCGGGTCTGCAGGCCAAGCGGCATTTCGCCGATCTCGTCGAGGAAGAGGGTGCCGCCGTTGGCCGCCTCGAACAGGCCGGCGTGGCCGCCGCGGCGCGCGCCGGTAAAAGCGCCTTCCTCGTGGCCGAACAGTTCGGATTCCAGCAGCGATTCCGCGATCGCGCCGCAGTTCACCGCCACGAAAGGACGGTTGGCGGCGCGCGCCGGGCCTTCGCGGTGGATGGCCTGCGCCACCAGTTCCTTGCCGCTGCCGGTCTCGCCCTGGATCAGGACCGTGGCCGGCGAGCGCGCGTACAGCACCACAGTCTGGCGCAGGCGCTCCATCGCGTTCGATTCGCCGCGCAGGTCGTGCAGGCCGCGCCGCGCACGGCGCGCATCCGCGCCCGCGCTGCCGGCTATCCTGCGGCCGCGGCTCGCTTCCAGGTGGGTCAGGCGCGCCATCTCCAGCGCGTCGTCGAAAGCCTGGCGGATCGAGGCGGCCGAGTACAGGAACACCCCGGTCAGGCCCGCCTCCTCGGCCAGGTCGGTGATCAAACCGGCGCCGACGATCACCTCGACCCCAAGCGCCTTGAGTTCGTTGAGGGAGGCGCGTGCGTCTTCCTCGGTCACGTAGGTGCGCTGCGCGATTGCGATGCCGAAGGTGTCGGCGAACTCGGCCAGTTCGCGCAGCGGCGCCTGGTAGGTGATGACGCCGATGCGGTTCGAGACGCGGCGGGCGCGCGCCAGCGCCTGCATCACGTCGAAGCCGCTGGCCTTGGCCACCACCACCGGCACCGAAATCCGGCCCTTGAGGTAGGCGGCGTTCGATCCGGCGGCGATTACCACGTCGCAACGCTCGGTCGCGAGGCGCTCGCGTAGCGTGCGCGCGGCTTCGTCGAAACCGAGGTGGACCGGTTCGATCGTCGCCAGGTGGTCGTACTCGAGGGTGATGTCGCGGAACAGGTCGGACAGGCGCGACACCGACACGGTCCAGATGACCGGCTTGTCGCCGCCGTCGCCGTGGCTGCGTGTGGATGAACTCATGCGGCAAGTGTAGCCGATTCCATGCGCCTGCCTTGAACTTGCAGGGCCGGCTGCTGTCAGTTACGCGTAAGCCAGCGTAAGAATGAGGTAAGGGCGCACCCGTAGGATTGGATCCAGCCCTGAATACCAGGCATCACCAGAATAGATAACAGGAGACACAAGTGGATCAAGACATCGTTCGGCGGGTCAAAGCCGACCCCAACTATCGCAAGCTGGTCACGAAGCGTTCGCGCTTCGGCTGGATCCTCACCTGGAGCATGATGGTCGTGTACTACGGCTTCACCCTGCTCTGCGCCTTCGACAAGGAATTCATGGGCAGCCGCATCGGCGACGGCGTCATGACCTGGGGCATTCCCCTGGGCCTGTTCGTGATCCTGTTCACGGTCGTGGTGACTGCCGTCTACGTACGCCGCGCCAACAGCGAATACGACCAGCTGACCGAGGCCATCAAGGCCAATGTTGCCGGCGGCAACGGCAGCGGCAGCGGAAAGAAGGTGGCAGCATGAAGGCCCTGAACCGTTCTTCCGTCGCAGCGGCGCTGCTGCTCGCCAGCGGCGCCGTCCTGGCCGCGCCCGACCTCGGCCAGGCCACCAAGCAGGCCACCAACTGGACCGCGATCAGCATGTTCGCGCTGTTCGTGGTGGCAACCTTGTTCATCACCAAGTGGGCCGCCGCCAAGACCCGCTCGGCCTCCGACTTCTACACCGCCGGCGGCGGCATTTCCGGCTTCCAGAACGGCCTGGCGATCGCCGGCGACTTCATGTCGGCGGCAAGTTTCCTCGGCATCTCGGCCGCCGTGTTCCTGGACGGCTTCGACGGCTTGATCTACGCGATCGGCTTCCTGGTCGGCTGGCCGGTCATCACCTTCCTGATGGCCGAGCGCCTGCGCAACCTGGGCCGCTACACCTTCGCCGACGTGGCCGCCTACCGCTTCCACCAGAAGCCGATCCGCGTGTTCGCGGCCTCCGGCACCCTGGTGGTGGTGGCCTTCTATCTGATCGCGCAGATGGTCGGCGCCGGCCAGCTGATCAAGCTGCTGTTCGGCCTCGAGTACTGGATCGCCGTCGTCATCGTCGGCATCCTGATGATGGTCTACGTGCTGTTCGGCGGCATGACCGCGACCACCTGGGTGCAGATCATCAAGGCCGTGCTGCTGCTGTCGGGCGCGTCCTACATGGCCTTCGCGGTGCTGGCGCAGTACAACTTCAGCCCGGAACAGCTGTTCTCGGCCGCCACCGAGGTGCACGCCAAGGGCGATTCGATCATGGGCCCGGGCACCTTCCTGAAAGACCCGATCTCGGCGATCTCCTTCGGCATGGCGCTGATGTTCGGCACCGCCGGCCTGCCGCACATCCTGATGCGCTTCTTCACCGTCCCGAGCGCGAAAGAGGCGCGCAAGTCGGTGCTGTGGGCCACCACCTGGATCGGCTACTTCTACATCCTCACCTTCATCATCGGCTTCGGCGCGATCGTGCTGGTCGGCACCAACCCGGCCTTCAAGGATGCGGCCGGCAAGCTCCTGGGCGGCAACAACATGGCGGCAGTGCACCTGGCCAATGCCGTGGGCGGCGACATCTTCCTGGGTTTCATCTCGGCGGTGGCCTTCGCGACCATCCTGGCGGTGGTGGCCGGCCTGACCCTGTCGGGCGCCTCGGCGGTGTCGCATGACTTGTACGCCACCGTGTTCAAGAAGGGCAAGGCCAACAGCGCCGACGAACTGAAGGTCTCGAAGATCACCACCATTGCGCTGGGCGTGATCGCGGTGCTGCTCGGGATCGCCTTCGAGAAGCAGAACGTCGCCTTCATGGTGTCGCTGGCCTTCGCGATCGCGGCCTCGGCCAACTTCCCGGTGCTGTTCATGTCGGTGCTGTGGAAGGATTGCACTACCCGCGGCGCCACCGTGGGCGGCTTCCTGGGCCTGGCCACCGCGGTCGTGCTGACCGTGGTGTCGAAGTCGGTGTGGGTCGACGTGCTCGGCAACGCCACCGCGATCTTCCCCTATACCTCGCCGGCGATCTTCTCGATGGCGGTGGGCTTCTTCGGCATCTGGTTCTTCTCGGTGACCGACAAGAGCCCGCGCGCCGCGATCGACAAGGCTGGCTTCGAGGCGCAGGAAGTGCGTTCGGAAACCGGCATCGGCGCGGCCGCGGCAAGCGCACACTGAACGGTCAACGATTGGACGAGACCCCGCTGCGGCGGGGGTTTTGCGTCCTATATGAAGGTATTTGTCAGCAGCTTCCGCCCGAGTGCGGTTTCCCTGTCCTCAAATCGAAACCAAGGAAGCACATGTAGCCATCGCTCGGCATGTAGGAACACCATAGTTCGCCTTTACTTCTCATCCGCTCGCCATCTTCAGCGCTGCAACTTACTCCTTTTGCGTCTGGTCCGATGGAGTCGAAAATTTCTTTGGCAGCTTGCCCCCGGATAGCAATCGCAAGCTTCCTGTCGGTGTTTGTAGGTGGCCTCCTGTCCCCCGACTCACCTGCGTAGATCAGATAGCTCGCTTCCTTCAGCGGCTTGTTCGCACCAGTCCACTTGTTCCTATCCTCTGCATTTGCCGTCGACGCCAGCAAGAAGACCATAGCGAGAAAATTCTTCATCTACGCTCCCCCCAGCTTAATTGCAACGTGAAAGTGGTCATCATGCTTGACCCAACGCCGCACTCCGGCAGTACGGGTGTCGTTGAACAAGATTTGTTTGACAAGCGGATGCGAGAAGAAGATGCCGATAAGTTTCGCAGTAGCTTCTGGATCGTATTCGGATTGCTCCCAGGTGACAGGAAGATGAAGACCATCTTTTCTCACCGGCCTGACATCGACTTGAAGTCCATTGATATGCGAACGATGCTCTTCAGTTCTCTTCTGACCATTGTAAAGACTGATGTTCCCGACACCAAACTTTCGCTTTTCCGTAGCAGCCCATTCGCGTTCAACCCAGAGTAGAACGGTCATCATTGATGGATGGGCGTACTGATAGGCACCTCCCGCTGGAGTACCATAAATATAGTATCCCGCTTCTTCTGGGGCCTGCAGCAACATGAAGTAGCTGCGGGGGTCGGTCGGCTGGATAGGGACTCCGTTAGCCATAGAGCTACCTCACGCACACCTGTTGCATGCCAGATCCCATCCGCCGGACGTATTGCCCGAGATGCCTCCGCCGATCTTTTGCTGTGTGTATTTCCACTTCACCTTTGAAAAGCGAAGCCCGATCGAGTCATGCAGAATGCTCCCTTCATGCACGACCTGATCCATGTTCGCAATCAGCACATTCTCGAGCTCGACCTCATAGTATTTTATGGGCTTGCCGTCGCCATCCGCCCGCATGAATTCAAGCTTGGCTTTGGGGATGGTCTTCCCCATGGAGCAATATTGCATGAGGATAGGGGAGGCGAGATCGGCAAGTTTGGTAAGAGCAATGGTCTTGTGCTCGCACCGCTCAGCAGTATGCCCGCCAGCTGTAGATGCCGTGGCACTCTTGGGCTGCTTGACACCCATTGAAGCCGAACCGATTTCTATCCAGCCCGAATGGCCTGCATCCTGCGACTCGCCTTTAATTCCATCAATTTGCAGGTAGACGTCGACAGCCATAGTAATGCTCCAGTTGTAAGTAATACCGCAGTTGAGCACAGCTATCGAGCACACCAGTTAGCAGGCATCAAACCCACGCAAAAGCGGTGCTCGGTGCCGAGGGCGCCAAAAGTGCCGAGAGGACGGATCCGCATCTTGATGCTTCTTACTGCAACCGATATCATGTTTCATTTGCGTTTCACGTTTCACAGACTTGAAACAGATCGGTCGGAAAATGTAGAAGCCGGCACGACGTTGAACTGCAAGTCTTTGAAAATAAGGGGAATTAGCGATTGGCCATTGCTGGCACGCTGTTTGCATTAACAACCTATATTCGATCAACCCATCATTCGAAAGCTTAAGCATGAGCCACTACTCCGCCGGCGCCGCGTTCCGCAAGGCCGTCCAGGAAGAATCCCCGCTGCAGGTCATCGGCGCCATCAATGCCAACCACGCGCTGCTGGCCAAGCGCGCCGGCTACCGCGCCATCTACCTGTCGGGCGGCGGCGTCGCTGCCGGCTCCCTGGGCCTGCCGGACCTCGGCATTTCTGGCCTGGAAGACGTCCTGATCGACGTGCGCCGCATCACCGACGTGTGCGACCTGCCGCTGCTGGTCGACATCGACACCGGTTTCGGCGCCTCGGCCTTCAACGTCGCGCGCACCGTGCGCTCGCTCATCAAGGCCGGCGCCGCCGCCTGCCACATCGAGGACCAGGTCGGCGCCAAGCGCTGCGGTCACCGTCCGGGCAAGGAAATCGTCAGCAAGGACGAGATGGTCGACCGCGTGAAGGCCGCGGCCGACGCGCGTACCGATGAGGACTTCGTGATCATGGCGCGCACCGATGCGCTGGCCGTGGAAGGCCTGGACGCCGCCATCGAGCGCGCTATTGCCTGCGTGGAAGCCGGGGCCGATATGATCTTCCCCGAAGCCATGACCAGCCTGGAGATGTATAAACAGTTCGCCGATGCCGTGAAGGTGCCGGTGCTGGCCAACATCACCGAGTTCGGCGCGACCCCGCTGTTCACGCTGGACGAACTGCGCAGCGCGAACGTGAGCATCGCCCTGTACCCGCTGTCGGCTTTCCGCGCCATGAACAAGGCGGCCGAGAACGTCTACAACGCGATCCGCCGCGACGGCACCCAGCAGAACGTGCTCGACACGATGCAGACCCGCGCCGAACTGTACGACCGCATCGACTACCACAGCTACGAACAGAAACTGGACGCGCTGTTCGCCCAGAAGAAGACCAAATAATTCAGCCTCAGGAGATTCCACGCATGAGCACCCAGAACAACGAGACCCCAACGTTCAAGCCGAAGAAATCGGTGGCCCTGTCCGGCGTCGCTGCCGGCAATACCGCGCTGTGCTCGGTCGGCAAGACCGGCAACGACCTTCATTACCGCGGCTACGACATCCTGGACGTCGCCACCACCTGCGAATTCGAAGAGATCGCCTACCTGCTGGTGCACGGCAAGCTGCCGACCCAGGCGGAACTGAAGGGCTACAAGGCCAAGCTGAAATCGCTGCGCGGCCTGCCGCAGGCGGTCAAGAGCGCGCTGGAAGCGCTGCCGGCCGGCGCCCATCCGATGGACGTGATGCGTACCGGCGTGTCGGTGCTGGGCTGCACCCTGCCGGAAAAGGACGACCACAACGTCCCGGGCGCGCGCGACATCGCCGACCGCCTGATGGCCTCCTTCGGCTCGATGCTGCTGTACTGGTACCACTTCAGCCATGCTGGCCGCCGCATCGACGTCGAGACCGACGACGATTCGATCGGCGGCCACTTCCTGCACCTGCTGCACGGCGAAAAGCCGCGCGACTCCTGGGTGCGCGCGATGCACACCTCGCTGATCCTGTACGCCGAGCACGAATTCAACGCCTCGACCTTCACCTCGCGCGTGATCGCCGGCACCGGTTCCGACATCCACTCGGCCATCACCGGCGCGATCGGCGCCCTGCGCGGCCCGAAGCACGGCGGCGCCAACGAAGTCGCGCTGGAAATCCAGAAGCGCTACGAGAACGCCGACGAGGCCGAAGCCGACATCCGCAACCGCGTGGCCAACAAGGAAGTCGTGATCGGCTTCGGCCACCCGGTCTACACCATCAGCGATCCGCGCAACGTGGTGATCAAGGAAGTGGCGCGCACCCTGTCGCAGGAAGCCGGCTCGATGAAGATGTTCGACATCGCCGAGCGCCTGGAATCGGTGATGTGGGAAGTCAAGAAGATGTTCCCGAACCTGGACTGGTTCTCGGCCGTCTCGTACCACATGATGGGCGTGCCGACCGCCATGTTCACGCCGCTGTTCGTCATCTCGCGCACCTCCGGCTGGGCCGCGCACATCATCGAGCAGCGCATCGACAACAAGATCATCCGCCCGAGCGCGAATTATGTGGGTCCGGAAGACCTGCAGTTCGTGCCGATCGCGGACCGTAAATAACAGAAGCATCCACGCGGCTCATCAGTTTTGACCCGCGCCCCCAAGACCGTCATACCGGCGAAGGCCGGTATCCAAGTTTTGCTTGAATAGCCTGCACACAAAATTGGATTCCGGCCTGCGCCGGAATGACGGCTCGAAGGCTAGCTAAACAATCAGGCGCTATCGAGCTTCATCATGATGAACACCAACCACCGCAAACCCCTTCCCGGCACGGGCCTGGACTACTTCGACACGCGCGCCGCGGTCGAGGCCATCCAGCCCGGCGCCTACGACACGCTGCCCTACACCTCGCGCGTGCTGGCCGAGAACCTGGTCCGCCGCTGCGACCCGGCCAGCATGCTAGATGCCCTCAAGCAGATCATCGAACGCAAGCGCGACCTCGACTTCCCGTGGTTCCCGGCGCGCGTGGTCTGCCACGACATCCTGGGCCAGACCGCGCTGGTCGACCTGGCCGGCCTGCGCGACGCCATCGCGGAGCAGGGCGGCGACCCCGCCATGGTCAATCCGGTGGTCCCGACCCAGCTGGTGGTCGACCACTCGCTGGCCGTCGAGTGCGGCGGCTTCGACCCGGACGCCTTCGCCAAGAACCGCGCCATCGAGGACCGCCGCAACGAAGACCGCTTCCACTTCATCGAGTGGACCAAGAAGGCCTTCCAGAACGTCGACGTGATCCCGCCGGGTAACGGCATCCTGCACCAGATCAACCTCGAGCGCATGTCGCCCGTCATCCAGTCCGAGCAGGGCGTGGCCTATCCGGACACCCTGGTCGGCACCGATTCGCACACCCCGATGGTCGACGCCCTGGGCGTGATCGCGATCGGCGTGGGCGGCCTGGAAGCCGAAAGCGTCATGCTGGGCCGCGCCTCGTACATGCGCCTGCCCGACATCGTCGGCGTCGAGCTGACCGGCAAGCCGCAGCCCGGCATCACCGCCACCGACATCGTGCTGGCGCTGACCGAGTTCCTGCGCAAGTCGAAAGTGGTTTCGGCCTACCTCGAGTTCTACGGCGAAGGCGCGTCCAGCCTGACCCTGGGCGACCGCGCCACCATCTCGAACATGGCGCCGGAATTCGGCGCCACCGCCGCGATGTTCTACATCGACGAGCAGACCATCAAGTACCTGCGCCTGACCGGCCGCGAGGAAGAGACCGTGCAGCTGGTCGAGGCCTATGCCAAGGAAGCCGGCCTGTGGGCCGACAGCCTCAAGACCGCCCAGTACGAGCGCGTGCTGTCCTTCGACCTGTCGTCCGTGGTGCGCAATATCGCCGGTCCGTCGAACCCGCACAAGCGCGTGCCGACCTCGGAACTGGCCGAGCGCGGCATCGCCGCCAAGGTCGAGAACGAGCCGGGCCTGATGCCGGACGGCGCCGTAATCATCGCGGCGATCACCAGCTGCACCAACACCAACAACCCGCGCAACATGATCGCGGCCGGCCTGATCGCCCGCAACGCCAACCGCGCAGGTCTTACCCGAAAGCCTTGGGTCAAGAGTTCGCTGGCGCCGGGTTCCAAGGCCGTGGCCCTGTACCTGGAAGAAGCCGGCCTGATGCCGGAGCTGGAAAAGCTGGGCTTCGGCGTGGTCGCCTTTGCCTGCACCACCTGCAACGGCATGAGCGGCGCGCTGGATCCGACCATCCAGCAGGAGATCATCGAACGCGACTTGTATGCGACCGCCGTCCTGTCGGGCAACCGCAACTTCGACGGCCGCATCCACCCCTACGCCAAGCAGGCCTTCCTGGCCTCGCCGGCGCTGGTGGTGGCCTATGCGATCGCCGGCAGCATCCGCTTCGACATCGAGAAGGACGTGCTGGGCACGGACGCTTCCGGCAAGGAAATCCGCCTGGCCGATTTGTGGCCGTCGGACGACGAGATCGATGCCGTCGTTTCGAGCGCCGTCAAGCCGGAGCAGTTCCGCAAGGTCTACACGCCGATGTTCGCGCGCGTCGTGGACGATGGCGAGAAGGTCAGCCCGCTGTACGACTGGCGCCCGCAGAGCACCTACATCCGCCGTCCGCCGTACTGGGAAGGCGCGCTGGCCGGCGAGCGCACTTTGGCCGGCATGCGTCCGCTGGCGGTCCTGGGCGACAACATCACCACCGACCACCTGTCGCCGTCGAACGCGATCCTGCTGGATTCGGCCGCCGGCGAATACCTGGCGAAGATGGGCCTGCCGGAAGAAGACTTCAATTCCTACGCCACCCACCGCGGCGACCACCTGACCGCGCAGCGCGCCACCTTCGCCAACCCGACCCTCAAGAACGAGATGGTGCTTGACGCCGAGGGCCGTGTGAAAGCCGGCTCGCTGGCGCGCATCGAGCCGGAAGGCACCGTGACGCGTATGTGGGAAGCGATCGAGACCTACATGGAGCGCAAGCAGCCCCTGATCGTGATCGCCGGCGCCGACTACGGCCAGGGCTCGTCGCGCGACTGGGCGGCCAAGGGCGTGCGCCTGGCGGGCGTGGAAGCGATCGTGGCCGAAGGCTTCGAGCGCATCCACCGCACCAACCTGGTCGGCATGGGCGTGCTGCCGCTCGAGTTCAAGCCGGGCGTGAACCGCTTGAGCCTCGGCATCGACGGCACCGAGACCTTCGACGTGATCGGCGAGCGTACGCCGCGCACCGACCTGACCTTGGTGATCCACCGCAAGAACGGCGAGCGCGTCGAGGTCCCGGTGACCTGCCGCCTCGACACCGCCGAGGAAGTGGCGATCTACGAGGCGGGCGGGGTGCTGCAGCGCTTTGCGCAGGATTTCCTCGAGTCGTCGGTTCCGAAAGCGGCTGCGTAAGCAGGACACGGCGTACATTATTTGACGCGCCTCATGCACGTCATCCCCGCGAAGGCGGGGATCCAATCTTGTTCGCAGGCTGCTCGCGCAAACTTGGATTCCCGCCTTCGCGGGAATGACGGTTTTTAGGCCAACAATGAAACGAACGTTAGCGATATGGCCCACACTCCCCAAATCAAAATCCCCGCCACCTACATGCGTGGCGGCACCAGCAAAGGCGTGTTCTTCCGCCTGCAAGACCTTCCCGAAGCCGCGCGCGTGCCCGGCCCGGCGCGCGACGCGCTGCTGTTGCGTGTGATCGGCAGCCCCGACCCCTACGGCAAGCAGATCGACGGCATGGGCGGCGCTACCTCCAGCACCAGCAAGGCCGTGATCGTCGCCAAGAGCGACAAGGCCGACCATGACGTCGACTACCTGTTCGGCCAGGTCTCGATCGACAAGCCTTTTGTGGACTGGAGCGGCAACTGCGGCAACCTGTCCTCGGCGGTCGGCTCGTTCGCCATCGCCAGCGGCCTGGTCGACCCGGAACGCGTGCCGCAGGACGGCATGGCGACTGTGCGCATCTGGCAGGCCAACATCGGCAAGACCATCATCGCCCACGTCCCTGTAAGCAAGGGCGAGGTGCAGGAAACCGGCGACTTCGAACTCGACGGCGTGACCTTCCCGGCGGCCGAGGTGCAACTGGAGTTCCTCGACCCGGCGGCCGAGGAGGAGGGCGCCGGCGGGTCGATGTTCCCGACCGGGAACCTGGTCGACGAGCTGGACGTCCCGGGTGTCGGACGGCTGCAGGCGACCATGATCAACGCCGGCATCCCGACCATCTTCGTCAATGCCGAAGCGATCGGCTACACCGGCACCGAGCTGCAGGACGCCATCAACGGCGACCCGCGCGCGCTGGCCATGTTCGAGACCATCCGTGCCCACGGTGCCCTGCGCATGGGTCTGATCAACAGCATCGAGGAAGCGGCCAAGCGCCAGCACACGCCCAAGGTGGCCTTCGTGGCGAAACCGGCGAACTACGTCTCCTCGAGCGGTAAGCAAGTGAACGCGGCCGACGTCGACCTCCTGGTGCGCGCGCTCTCGATGGGCAAGCTGCACCACGCGATGATGGGCACGGCCGCGGTGGCCATCGGCACCGCCGCCGCGATCCCCGGCACCCTGGTCAACCTGGCGGCCGGCGGCGGCGAGCGCAGCGCGGTGCGCTTCGGCCATCCGTCCGGGACCCTGCGGGTGGGGGCGGAGGCGGTGCAATCGAAGGGCGAATGGAGCGTCGCCAAAGCGATCATGAGCCGCAGCGCGCGCGTGCTGATTGAAGGCTGGGTGCGTGTTCCGGGCGATTATTTCGAAGAAGCTTGAAGTAACTCGCCTGCATGATTGATGGGCCGTAACAACACGGCCCATCTTTTGTGCCTCTTAGTTTTGGAACAAGAAGGCTTTGTGGTTTATGATTTCTAAATGGCAAGTTAGCCGAGAGACAATCACGAACCATGGACCGACACTCCGGCGAGCTCCAGCTCGCAGCAGGCGACGCCTCTGCCGACCAGGCCCTGCCGCCTGACGCCCGCGATCTCGAACACGAGATGCTGCGCATCGCCCTGCGCGACCAGCACGCCATCCTGGAAAACGCGCCGGTCGGCATCGTCTTCACGCTGCCCGGCCAGTTCAAGTCCTGCAATCCGCGCATCTGCGAGATGCTCGACTATTCCTACTCCGAGCTGAGCCGCCTGCGTCCGGCCGACCTGTTCACTTCACAAGAGGCCTATCAGACGCTGGTGTCGGAAGCCTATCCGGTGCTGGCCGCCGGCGGCCTGTACGAAAAGGGCGAGCACCCCTTCCGCCTGCGCGACGGTTCGATCATGTGGGCGCGCCTGCGCGGCCGCGCGGTCGACCCCAATGCGCGCGAGGCCGGCACCATCTGGATCGTCGAGGACGTGACGCAAACGCGCCAGGCCATGATCGAGGTCCAGGCCATCATGACCAATGCCACGGTCGGGATCATGTTCTCTCGCAACCGCGTGATCCAGCGCTACAACCCGGCCTTCGCCGCCATGTTCGGCTGGCGCGACGGCGAGGCGCTGGGGCGCTCGACCCGCATCATGTACCCGGACGACGACAGTTTCGTCGCGGGCGGCGAGCGTTCCTATCCGCAGCTGGCGCGCGGCCTGCCGTACCGCGCCGAACTGGAACTGGTGCGCAAGGACGGCGAGCCGATCTGGGTGCAGGTCAACGGCTACCTGTTCAATCCGGATGACCCGGACCTCGGCACGGTGTGGATGTACGAAGATCGCACACGCGAGAAAGAGGACGAAGTCCAGCTGCGCAACGCGCTGATGGAGAACCGCGCCATCCTCGACAACGCGGTGCTGGGCATCGCGGTGGTCGAGGACGGCGTCACCCTGCATTGCAACAGCAAGATGGAGGAGCTGTTCGGCAGCCCCGCCGGCGGCATGGACGGCACCCCGGTGCGCGCCCTGTACCCGGACGAAGCCAGCTGGAAGCTGGCGCGCCTCGACACCGCGCGCAGTTTCGGCGCAGGGCAGGTGCACACGGCGGAATACCGGATGGCGCGGCGCGACGGCACGCCGTTCTGGGCGCGCCTGTCGGGCCGCCTGTTCGATGCCGACCAGAAGAGCGGGCGCAGCGTCTGGCTGATCGACGACGTCACCGCGCGGCGCGAGGCGGCCGATGCGATCCGGCGCGCGCGCGACGAGCTCGAGATCCGGGTGGCGGAGCGCACCGCCGAACTGGCCGGGGCCAACGCCTTGCTGCAGGAAGAAATCGCCGAACGGCGCCAGGCCGAGGCGCGGGTGCACCACATGGCCTACCACGACAGCCTGACCGGCCTGCCGAACCGCGCGCTGCTGTCCGACCGGCTCGAGTGCGCGTTGCGCGCGGCCCAGCGCAACGCCAAGGATGGCAAAGGGCGGCTGGCCGTGATGTTCCTCGACCTCGACCGCTTCAAGACCATCAACGACTCGCTCGGCCACGCCACCGGCGACCAGCTGCTGCGCGAGGTCGCGCGGCGCCTGGGCACGGCGGTGCGCGACAGCGACACCGTGGCGCGCCTGGGCGGCGACGAGTTCGTGGTGCTGCTGCCGGAGGTCGGCGGGGCGCGCGAGTGCGCCCAGGTGGCCGACAAGATCATCGGCCTGCTGGCCACCCCGTACCCGTTCGAGGGCCGCAGCCTGCACATCACGCCTTCGATCGGCATCTGTCTGTACCCCGACGACGGCAAGGACGTCGACACCCTGATGCGCCATGCCGACGCGGCGATGTACCACGCCAAGGCGGCCGGCCGCAACAATTACCAGTTCTTCGACCAGCGCATGAACCAGGCGGCGGCGCGCCGCTTCGAGCTGGAATCGCAGCTGCGCGGGGCGCTCGCGCGCGGGGAATTCGAGCTCTACTACCAGCCCATCGTCGACACCGGCACGCGCCGCCTGCACGCGCTGGAAGTGCTGCTGCGCTGGCGCCGCGACGGAGAGAATGTGGTGGGGCCGGACGAATTCATCCCGATCCTGGAAGAGAACGGGATGATCGTGCCGGTGGGGGAGTGGGTGGTTCAGAGCGCCTGCGAGCAGTGCATCGCCTGGCAGCGCCAGGGCTTGCTTGCGGCGCCGCTGGCGATCAACCTGTCGGCGCGCCAGTTCATGCACGATGGGCTGGTGTCCTCGATCCGCCGCATCGTCGGCGAGACCGGCATCGACCCCGCGCTGGTCGAATTCGAACTGACGGAGACCGCGCTGATGCAGCATGGCGGGCAGACGCTCGAGATCCTCCGCCAGATCAACGGCATGGGCATGCGCCTGTCGATCGACGATTTCGGCACCGGCTATTCGAGCCTGGCCTACCTGAAGCGCTTCCCGGTCCGCAAGATCAAGATCGACCGCGCCTTCGTGCGCGAGCTCGAAGCCAGTGCGGAAGACCGCGCCATCGTGGCGGCGGTGATGGCGCTGGCCAACAGCCTGGGGCTGTCGGTGGTGGCCGAAGGCGTCGAGACCGAAGGGCAGGTCGCGCTGCTGGGCAGCTACGGCTGCCAGTTCGCGCAGGGCTACCTGTTCGCGCGGCCGCTGCCGGCCCTGGAGGCGGCGCGGCTGCTGGACGGTTCAGTCGGCTAGGGTCGCCACGACGGGGGCATGGTCCGACGGCTGCTCCCACTTGCGCGTCTCGCGGTCGATGTGGCAGGCGGTGCAGCGTTTCGCCAGTGCCTCGGTGAGCAGGATATGGTCGATGCGCAGCCCGCGGTTGCGGCGGAAGGCCAGGTTGCGGTAGTCCCACCAGCTGTACTGCTTCTCCGGCTGTTCGAACAGGCGGAAGGCATCCGTCAGGCCCAGCGCCATGAATTCCTGCAGCGCCGCGCGTTCCGGCGGGGTGAAGTGGATGTGGTTTTCCCATTCGCTTGGCTCGTGCACGTCGCGCGCTTCCGGGGCGATGTTGTAGTCGCCCAGCACGGCCAGCTGCGAATGGCTGCGCATTTCCTCGGCCACCCAGGTGCGCAGGCCTTCCAGCCAGGCCATCTTGTAGGCGAATTTGTCGCTGCCGATTTCCTGTCCGTTCACCACATAGGCGCAGATGATGCGCATGCCGGCGATGGTCGCGGCGATCAGGCGCTGCTGCTCGTCCTCGAAATGGGGATTGCCCTTCTGGACGTCCTCGATCGGATGCTTCGACAGGATCGCCACGCCGTTATAGGTTTTCTGGCCGGTAAAAACGACCTGGTAGCCGGCGCCGTTGATCTCGGCCAGCGGGAATTTGTCGTCGGTGAGCTTGGTCTCCTGGATGCACAGGACGTCGACCGGATTGGCTTCCAGCCAGGTGAGCAGGTGCTGGAGGCGGACTTTCAGCGAATTGACATTCCAGGTGGCGATCTTCATGGGCATGGGGACGGGTGGCAAAGGCGGCATGATAACCGCTTCCAGGATCAGCGGATAGCCAAGGGCTTTATCCCGGCAATGCAATCCAATCCCCGATTTATTCTGGGTGAATCATTGCCAACGATATGACAGTTGTATTTATGCTAGTCACACAGCAATTGTTATTAAAGAGCCACTAACATTGCGTGTCGTGCAAGGGGCTATGCTAGAATAACTTAATAGAATAATAAAGAAGTTGGCAAATTTATGCTGTGCGGGCTGTAAAAACGTTCGCAAAAGAATTAAACTAGCGCCGAAGCATTTAACACTGTTTCTGTGTGGAATATAATAATTGCGTTAAGGCAACTAACGCTGTACTATTTGCACACCTGGAAACAAGTTCGGTTGCCGCATGCACGCTCAATCGTGCGGGCATGTTGGCAAGGTGCAAAATGGTACTATTCGAAACCTTGTTTTTTCGATAGCAAATGAACCCGAACGCCGATTTACAAAGGACTGAAATGCGCAATGCATTCGAAGCGTGGGCCCAACGCGAAGGCCACATTACGCGCCGCCGCGAAGACAAGCCCGAGGAATACCTCGTCTATGAAACCCAGCGCCGCTGGGTGATCTGGCAGGCTGCCCTGACGCACGGCGCCAAGGCTGCGGCCGAGGCGCCGTCGAAGTTCGCCAAGGAAGGCGAGCAAAAGCCTGCGGTCACGCAGGACGAAGCCGCGGTGCGCAACCGCGTGCTCAACGAAGTGCTCGACGCCTTCAGCGAGCTGGATGAAGCCGCCGGCATGGAAGGCGTGCTGAAGGTCATCCAGGGCCTCAAGAAAAAGCAGAAGACGCTGGAAGAGACCAAGGCCTGAATTGGCGGCGGGACGGCGCTACCGCCATTACAAGGGCGGCATCTACGAGCTGGTCTGCGAAGCCGTCATGGAAGCGGACCACACGCCCGTGATGGTCTACCGCGGCCAGGACGGCGCCGTCTGGGTGCGCCCGCGCGCCGCCTTCTTCGAGACGGTCAGCGTCGAGGGCATGGCCGTGCCGCGCTTTTCCGTCATCGGGGACGAATAGCGTCCTGCCCTTCAGGATACGCTCTTGCCTGCCGTTAATGGGGCATACAGTATTTCTGGCAGGCCCCCCATGTCGCGTTTTTCCCGGTTTTTTCTCCCACTCCTGTTCGGACCGCTCTTTCTTGGCGGCTGTGCCACCGTGTCCGATGCGCCCCTGCAGCAGCAGGTCGAACTGCACGCCGTGCTCGATTACCAGGAAGTCGGCGGGGTGGGCTGCCTCCTGAGCAATAATCTCGGGCGCTGGTTCGTGGTGGCCCCCGGCCGCGTCACCATCTCACGCAGCGCAGAACCCCTGGTCGTCAGCTGCAAGAAGGCGGGCCTGGGGATGGGGCAGGAAGCATTCGGGTCGCGCCCTGATGCAATGAGCCTGATGGGCAACGTGGTGATCAGTGCCGGCATGGGATTCGCAGTGGACAAATATTCGGGCGCCAGCTGGTCGTATCCCGCCAACCTGACCGTGTTGATGACACCGGCGAAGCCGCCCGAGGAGCTGGCGGCGGCCGAGCGGGTCCAGAGCGCCGTTTTCTAAGGTATGAAATGCAACAGCCCCGCATGCGGGGCTGCTTTTCTTGGTGAAATAATATTTCACCACAGCGCCCTGATGAAAGAATATTTCATCGGGGCGCCCCTGCGTATTACACGCGGTTCATCAGGAAGGTGGTCAGCAGCGGCACCGGACGGCCGGTCGCGCCCTTGTTCGCACCTGACTTCCAGGCGGTGCCGGCGATGTCCAGGTGGGCCCAGGTGTACTTGCGGGTGAAGTTCTCCAGGAAGCAGGCCGCGGTGATCGAGGCCGCGCCCGGGGTGCCGATGTTGGCCAGGTCGGCGAAGTTCGACTTTAGCTGCTCGTTGTAGTTCTCGCCCAGCGGGAAGCGCCATGCCACGTCGCCGGCCTGCTTGCCGGCGTCCAGCAGCTCCTGGGCCAGCGCGTCGTGCGCGTCGTCGTGGCGGGTGAACAGGCCGCTGGTGTGGTGGCCCAGGGCCACGATGCAGGCGCCGGTCAGCGTCGCGACGTCGACCACGGCGGCCGGCTTGAAGCGCTCGGCGTAGGTGAGGGCGTCGCACAGGATCAGGCGGCCTTCGGCGTCGGTGTTCAGGATCTCGATGGTGAGGCCGTTCATCGAGGTCACGATGTCGCCCGGCTTGCTGGCGCGGCCCGACGGCATGTTTTCGCAGGCCGCCACGATGCCGATCACGTTCAGCTTGAGATTCATCTCGCCGATCGCGCGGAAGGTGCCCAGCACCGAGCCGGCGCCGCACATGTCGTACTTCATCTCGTCCATGCCCGGACCCGGCTTGAGCGAGATGCCGCCGGTGTCGAAGGTGATGCCCTTGCCGACCAGCACGGTCGGTGCATCCTTCTTGTTGCCGCCCATGTGCTTGAGCACGATGAACTTCGGCGCTTCGTCGCTGCCCTTGGCCACCGACAGGAAGCTGCCCATCTTCAGCGCTTCGAGCTGCTTGCGCTCCAGGACTTCGATCTCGAAGCCATACTCGTCCGCCAACGAGCGTGCGGTATTGGCCAGGTAGGTTGGAGTGCAGACGTTCGGCGACAGGTTGCCCAGTTCCTTGGTCAGGGCCATGCCGTTCGAGATGGCGACGGCCTGGGCCAGGGTGCCCTTGAGCTGGGTGGCGGCGTTGGCGGCGTCGGCGGCGATGACGATCTTGCGCACGCCTGCCAGGGCCGGATCCTTCTTGCTCTTCTGGGTATCAGTTCTGTGTTCGGTCTCATTGGCGGCGATCACCAGTGCACGCACCGCCCAGTTGACGTCGCGGTCTTTCACATCCGCCAGCGGGAATGCGATAATGGCATCCTGGCTGCCCAGGGTGGCGAACACCTTCAGGGCCGCGCCGATCGCGGTGCTGTAGTTCTTTTCGCTCAAGGCATCGGCCGTGCCCATGCCCACCAGCAGCACGCGTGCCGCGCCGACGCCCTTCACGCCGCGCAGCAGCAGGGTCGAACCGGCCTTGCCGCTGATGTCGCCGGACTTGAGCGCCGCGGTGATGTCGCCGCCGGCATCCAGGGCCTTGGCAGCCTGCGACAGGGTCTTGTTTTCGAACACGGCAACCGCCACCACGCCGGCTTTCGCGGCGGCCAGGGTGGTCTTGGTGTCGAATGCTTTTATGCTAAAGTCCATTTTTGGTTCTCCGGTTTGATTTCGCGGCGCATTTGCATACTCATGTGCCTAACCTGCAATTATAGCTATTATTGAATGATCTTTCGACGCGCCCTGCAACGTGAATTGGCCAGTTCGGCCGGCGCCACCTTTACGGTGCTGTTCACGATCCTTGTCACCTGGACGCTCATCAAAGTCCTCGGCACGGCCGCCGGCGGCAAGGTCGATCCAAGCGATGTCCTGGCCCTCATCGGTTTCGCCATCCTCAATTACCTGCCCACCATCCTGACCCTCACCGTCTTCATTTCGGTGCTGGCGGCGGTCACGCGCAGCTACCGCGATTCCGAGATGGTCGTCTGGTTCGCGTCCGGCACCTCGCTGATGCGCTGGATCCGCCCCGTGCTCACCTTCGGCCTGCCGATCGTGGCCGTGGTGGCCGCGCTGTCGCTGGTGGCGGCGCCATGGGCCGCGCTGAAGCGCGCCGAGTTCGTGGAGCGCTTCCAGAAGCGCGAAGACCTCAAGCGCGTGGCGCCCGGCCAGTTCCGCGAATCCTCGTCCGCCGACCGCGTGTTCTTCGTCGAACGCTCCACCACCGGCGCCACCGTGGTGCAGAACGTGTTCGTCAATTCGCAGGACAAGAACGGCAATACCTCGGTCGTCGTCGCCAAGGAAGGCGTGATCGAGTCGGATTCCAAGGGCGGCCAGTACCTGGTGCTGAGCAATGGCCGGCGCTATTCCGGCACCCCGGGACAGGCCGACTTCCAGTCGATGGAGTTCGACCGCTACAAGATGCGCGTCGCCACCCGGGTGCCGGTGCTCGGCACCGACACGCCCACCAACGCCTTGCCCACCGCGATGCTGCTGCAGGTCGAGAACCAGTACACCCGCGCCGAGCTGCTGGCGCGCATCTCGGCGCCGGTCATCTGCCTGGTGCTGATGCTGCTGGCGATCCCGCTCGGCTTCGTCAATCCGCGCGCCGGCAGTTCGGCCAACATGATCCTGGCGCTGCTGATTTTCTTCACTTACCTAAACCTGAACAAGATGATGGAGAAGAGCGTCCAGCGCGGCAGGCTCGAATTCGACATGGCCTGGTGGCCGCTGCACCTGGCCGCCGCGCTCACGGTGGCGGTGCTGTTCGCCTGGCGCCTGAACGTCAACCACCGCTGGCATCCGCTGGCGCTGCTGGGCGCCTGGAAGCGCCGCCGACGCGGGCAGGGCAAGGCCCCGGCTCCCCAGCCGCTGGCGAAGGCGGAGGCCGAATGAGCATCCTGCAACGCTATTTCGCGGTCAACATCCTGCAGGCAGTCGCCTTTGTGGCGGTCGCCTTCCTCGCCCTGATCTCCTTCATGGACCTGACCGCCGAGCTGCCTTCGGTGGGCAAGGGCGGCTACGAATTCGAGCATGCGGTGATGTACGTGCTGCTGCTGGTGCCGGGCAACGTCTACCAGGTGATGCCGGTGGCGGCCCTGATCGGCACCATCTACACGATGGCGCAGTTCGCATCGAGCTCCGAGTTCACCATCATGCGCGCCTCCTCGATGTCGACGCGCATGGCGGGCTGGATGCTGTTCAAGGTCGGCCTCGTGCTGGTCTTGATCACCTTCATCTTCGGCGAGCTGATCACGCCGCGCACGGCGCCGATGGCCGAGCGCGTGCGCCTGGCGGCGAAGGGCTCGACCATGTCGGCCGAGTTCCGCTCGGGCATGTGGACCAAGGACAGCATCCATGCCGAGGGCGTCAAGGGCCCGGTGATCGGCACGCGCTTCTTCAACGTGCGCCAGGTCCGTTCCGACGGCCAGCTGGTCGACGTGCGCCTGTACGAATTCGACGCCAACATGCGCATGCGCGCCCTGATCACTGCCAGCAGCGGCAGCTACCGCGGCAACAATACCTGGCGCCTGCTTGGTGTCACCGAGACCATGTTCTCCAACAGCCGCGTGCTGCCCGCGCCGGGCACGCCGGTGCCGCAGGGGCAGTCGATTGCCGCCACCTTCGGCCAGGACACCTTAGCCGTCGCCACCCGCAAGTTCGAGACCCTCGACCTGGCCTCGGAGATCACCCCGAAGATCCTGTCGGTGTCGCGTTCCGACCCGGAGCGCATGTCGGCCAACGAACTGGCCGTCTACACGCGCCACCTGGCGGAAAACCGCCAGGAGACCGGGCGCTTCAAGGTGGCGTTCTGGAAGAAGCTCATCGATCCGCTGTCGATCCTGGTGCTGATGGCGCTGGCGCTGCCCTTCGCCTACCTGCACACGCGCAGCGGCGGCGTGAGCCTCAAGATCTTTGTCGGCATCATGATCGGCGTCGGCTTCCTGCTGCTGAACGCCTTGTTCTCGAACCTGGGCGTCCTGACCGCGCTGCCGGCCTTCTTCACCGCGGCCGCACCGAGCCTGCTGTTCCTGCTGCTCGCGATCGGCGCCCTGATGTGGGTGGAAAGACACTGATGAAACGCGCACTCGTCCTGTTTGCACATGGCGCGCGTGCCCAATCCTGGGCCGCGCCTTTCGAACGCCTGCGCGAGCAGTCGCAGAGCAGGCTGCCCGGCGTGCCGGTGCGCCTGGCCTTCCTCGAACTGATGGAACCGCGCCTGCCCGCCGCCATCGATGCGCTGGTGGCCGAGGGCGTCGGCGAGATCGCGGTGGTGCCGGTGTTCCTGGGCCAGGGCGGCCACCTGCTGCGCGACCTGCCGCAGCTGGCGGAGGGCATCCGCGCCGCGCATCCGGGCCTGCGCCTGGAAGTGGCCGGTGCGATCGGCGAAGACCCGCAGGTACAGGCGGCCATGACCGACTATTGCATTCGCGCGCTCGGGTAAAACATTTTTATCGTCTTGTCCAGTTTTGTGCTGGCAAGGCGTTAACGGGCTTGGCAAAGCCGGCAATATTACGTTGGTTTTGCACCATATTGCCGCATGGAATTTAATTTCCTTATTTAAATACTGGTTTCTGTAGGGCATCATCGTTTCTGTTCAGTGCCGCGCACGCCCGCGCGGCCAGCTTCCAGAAACCTGCCGCCCATGAGCACCGATACCACCGATTACGCCCCAGTCGGCATCCTCGACGACCGCGATGTCCTGTTCACCACCTTGCGCAGCGGCGAACTCGCCGCCACGCTGACCCCGATCGACTGGGGCCTGCCGACCGGCGGGCGCTGGGTCATCGATGGCCAGTCGGTGCCTGGCCTGTTCTCGATCTCCTACAACCCGGCGACCGACACCACGGCGCGCCTGATCCTCAACGACGCGGCGCTGCTGCCGGCCGCCGGCAGCGGCGTGGCGGTCACCGTGCATTACTACGACCGCTACCAGATCGATGGCTACGGCAATCCGCTGCCGGGCAAGGGTATCGCCGAGACGCTGGTGTACAGCGTCGAAGCCGGCAGCTCGCGCGACCTGGCCGGGTTCGGCAGCGAGTTCGCCCTCGGTGCGGCGGCGCCTTCCGCCAACCCCGAACTGGCGACACTGTCGACCGGCGCGTTCATCGCCGTCTGGCAGGCGCCGAACGGCAGCGTGGTCGGGCAGCTGCGCAGCGCCAGCGGCGCCGCACAAGGGCAGGTCATCGCCATTAGTTCGACCGGCGACGGCGCCGTGGAAGGCGCGCCCGCGGTGGCCGCGCTGGCGGACGGCCGTTCGGTGGTGGCCTACACCAGCACCGACGGCCTCGGTACCCGCATCGCCTACCGCGTTCTCGACGCCGGCGGCAATCCGGGCGCCGAAGTCGTCGTCGGCGCCGCCGGCCTTGACACGGCCATGCCCGACGTGACCGCATTGCGCGACGGCTCCTTTGCGATCGCCTGGCGCAGCGGCGGGCAGGTGCACGTGCGCAGCGCCGACGCCAACGGCAACCCGCAAGGCGCCGAGCAGGTCTACGGCACGCTGGGGACGGCCTTCAGCCCGAGCATCTCCGTCGGCGCCGGCGGCTACGTCGTCGCCTGGGGCGAGCTGGGCGACGGCAACGTCTACGCCGCGCAGGCCGGCGGCGCGACGATCCTGGTGAGCGGCGACGGGCTGGCCGCCAGCATCGCCACGGCGGCGCCGCAGCCGAGCGTCACCGTGCTGGCCGGGGGCGGCTTCGTGGTGACCTGGGACAGCTATGCGAATTCCCCGTGGGGCTTCGCGAGCAGCGACATCTTTTTCCAGCGCTTCGACGCCGCCGGCAATCGCCTGGGCGACATGACGCAGGCCAACCTGGATGCCGGCGGCGGCCGCTTCGAAGCCAGCACGGTCGCGCTGGCCGACGGCGGCTTCCTGGTCGCATGGCAGAGCGGGAGCGGCGACTTCGACGGCAACGGCGTCTTCGGCCGGCGCTTCGCCGCCGACGGCAGCGCACTCGATGCGCGCGAATTCGGGATCAACGAAATGCGCCAGGGAGACCAGGCCAACCCGGTCCTGAGCGCACTCGCGGGTGGCGGATTCGCCGCCGCCTGGATCGATACCCAGGCCGATGGGAAGGTGCAGGTCGAGGCCCGCGTGCTGGCCGGGATCGAGCCGCCGCCGATGGTCTCGGCACCGGCGACGGGCACGGCGCCGGAGCCAGTCCCGGCTCCAGCCCCGGCTCCAGTTCCAGCGCCGGCCCCGGCCCCGGCCCCGGCTCCGGCTCCGGCTCCAGTTCCAGCCCCCACGCCATCCACGGGTTCGGGCAGCACGGGCACCACTACCGGCAGCGGCTCCTCCATCGCTCCCACGGTGAGCGGCAGCGATGGCGCCAACCTGATCAAGGCAATGGCGGGCAACCAGAGAATCGACGGCCTGGGCGGCATCGACACGATCGAGTACGGCAGCTACAAGAGCCTGTTCGACATCACGCGCACCGCGACCGGCACGACCGTCGTCGATCGCTTCGGCGCCGGCGGCACCGACACGCTGGTGAACGTCGAGCGCCTGAAGTTCGCCGACGTCTCGGTGGCGCTGGACATCGAGGGCACCGCCGGCCAGGCCTACCGCCTGTACCGGGCAGCCTTCGACCGCGCGCCGGACAAGGAGGGCGTGGGCTACTGGATCAAGATGATGGATGCGGGCGTGACGCTGGAGCAGGTGGCGGCGGGCTTCACCGGCAGCGACGAATTCAAGAGCCTGTACGGCGCCAACGCGAGCGACGCGCAGTTCGTCGCACTCCTGTACAACAACGTGCTGCACCGGAGCGCCGAAGGCGCGGGCTACGATTACTGGATGAAGGCGCTGACCGAGCTGCACACCCCGCGCGAGCAGGTGCTGGCCTTCTTCAGCGAGAGCGCCGAGAACCAGGCGCAGGTGATCGGGGCGATCCAGAACGGGATCGAGTTCACGCCCTACGTCTGATGTTCGCGTTTGGCGAGCGCCTCGCCGAGCATCACCAGCACCGGTCCGTGGCCCGGCTCCAGGCCGCGCGCCAGATCGGATAGGGTCAGCCGCAGGATACGCTCATCCGCCCGGCTGCAGTTTTCCACCACGACGACGGGCAGGTCCGGCCGCCGTCCTTCCGCCAGCAGGCGCTCGGCGGTGGCCGCGGCTTCGCGTCCGCCCATGTACTGCACCAGGGTGTCGGTCTCGGGCAGGGCAGGATGGTCGGGCTGGTCCGGCGCGGTGCTCGACGTGAAGAAGGCGACGCTGCGCGCCACGCCGCGCTTGGTCAGCGGCTGCTTGGTCGCGGCCGCGGCGGCAACCGCCGTCGTGATGCCGGGGACGACTTCGACCTCGATGCCGGCCGCTTCCAGCGCGCGCAGTTCTTCGTCGGCGCGCCCGAACAGCATCGGATCGCCGCCTTTCAAGCGCACCACCTGCCTGAACTTGCCGGCGCATTCGACCAGCTGCTGGTTGATGATGGTTTGCGCGGTGGAGCGCTGGCCCGAGCGCTTGCCGACGGAAATCAGCTCCGCCTGGCGGCACAAGGCCAGCATCTCGGGCGTGACGAGGGCGTCGTAGAGCACGACGTCGGCCTGCTCCAGCAGGCGCGCGCCGCGTACGGTGATGAGGTCGGCGGCACCGGGTCCGGCTCCTACCAGATAGACTTTCCCCAGTGCCGCCATACGCTTCCTTCGCTTATTGATCCAGACGGATCATACCCGCTGCGACGGTCTGGTGGGTGACTTCGTCGATCAGGATGAAGGCGCCCGTTGCGCGGTTGTCGCAATAGGCATCGGCCGCCAGCGGCTGCTGGACCGAGAGCTGCACGGTGGCGATGTCGTTCAGCTTCAGGCCCTCTGCCGCATGACGTTGCTGGGTGTTGACGTCCAGGATGCTGTCCACCTGCTTGACCTTGGCGGCGGTCTGGCGGGTGCCGTGCTTGATCCAGTACTTGCGGCGCGCATCGAGCGGCTCGTCCGACATCCAGCACACGTCCGCCACTACCTGCTTGAGCTGGGTTGCCGGCTGCTCGGCGCTGGCGAGCAGGTCGCCGCGCGATATGTCCAGGTACTCGTTCAGCAGCAGGGTGACCGACTGGCCGGCCACGGCCGATTGCAGGGAACCGTCGAAGGTGACGATCTCCTTGACGGTCGCCTGCTGGCCCGAAGGCTGCACCACCAGCTTGTCGCCAACCGAGACCTTGCCCGATTCGATGCGGCCCATGTAGCCGCGGAAGTCATTGGCTTCGTGGCCGTTGTGGCGCGCCACCAGCTGCACCGGGAAGCGCAGCGGGGCGGCGTGCGATTCGTCGTAAACCGACAGGCCTTCCAGCAGCTCGATCAGGGTCGGGCCCCGGTACCAGGGCATGCGCTCCGAGGCGAGCACCACGTTGTCGCCGCTGAGTGCCGACAGCGGGATCGCGGTCACGTCCTTCAGGCCCAGCGACCGGGCGAACTCGCCGTAGGCGGCGACGATGCGCTCGTACACGGTCTGGTCGTAGTTCACCAGGTCCATCTTGTTGACGGCCACGATCACGTGCTCGATCTGCAGCAGCTTGGCGATGGTCGAGTGGCGCTTGGTTTGCGTGAGCAGGGTCACGCTGCCGTCGTCGCCCAGTTTCACTTTCGAGACGTCCACCAGGATGATCACGGCATCCGCAGTCGAGGCGCCGGTGACCATGTTGCGGGTGTACTGCTCGTGGCCCGGGGTGTCGGCGATGATGAACTTGCGCTTCGGGGTGGCGAAGTAGCGGTAGGCCACGTCGATGGTGATGCCCTGTTCGCGCTCGGCTTCCAGACCGTCGGTCAGCAGCGACAGGTCGATGGTGTCGCCCACGGTGCGCTTGTGCTTCGAGCGCGAGACGGCGGCCAGCTGGTCGGCGAAGATGCCCTTGCTGTCGTACAGCAGGCGGCCGATCAGGGTGCTTTTGCCATCGTCCACCGAGCCGGCGGTGATGAAGCGGAGCATGCCGCTTTGATTGAGCTTATCGGTCATGGCGTTCATCAGAAATATCCTTGCTTCTTGCGCTTTTCCATCGAGGCTTCGGAGGTCTGGTCGTCCATCCGGGTCGCGCCGCGTTCGGTCACTTCGGTGACGGCTGTCTCGGCGATGATGTTTTCCACGGTGCTGGCGGTGGACGCCACCGGGCAGGTGCAGGAGATATCGCCCACGGTGCGGAAGCGCACGGTACGGGTCTCGACCTGTTCGCCTTCGCGGGCCGGGGTCAGCGGGGTGAGCGGCACCAGCAGGCCGTTACGCGGGATGACCTGGCGCTCGTGCGCGAAGTAGATCGGGGGCAGGGCCAGCTTTTCGCGGGCGATGTACTGCCACACATCCAGCTCGGTCCAGTTCGAGATCGGGAACACGCGCATGTTCTCGCCGGGGTGGACGCGGGTGTTATACAGGTCCCACAGTTCCGGGCGCTGGGCCTTCGGATCCCACTGGCCGAACTCGTCGCGGAAGGAGAAGATGCGCTCCTTGGCGCGCGCCTTTTCCTCGTCGCGGCGGGCGCCGCCGATGCAGGCGTCGAAACCGTGTTCGGCGATGGTCTCCAGCAGGGTCACGGCCTGGGCCGCGTTGCGCGAATCGGTGGCCGGGTTACGCAGGCGCACGGTGCCGCGCCGGATCGACTCCTCGACCGAGCCGACGATCAGGCGCTCGCCCAGTTCCGCCACACGGGCATCGCGGAAGGCGATCACTTCGTCGAAGTTATGGCCGGTGTCGATGTGCACCAGCGGGAAGGGGAATTTACCCGGGCGGAAGGCCTTTTCGGCCAGGCGCAGCAGGACAACCGAATCCTTGCCGCCCGAGAACAGCAGGGCAGGGTTGCTGCATTCGGCCGCCACTTCGCGCAGGATGTGGATGGCCTCGGATTCGAGGGCGTCGAGGTGGCGCGCATTCACGTCGGTGAGCACGCCCGGGTTGTCGAATACTGTCGTCATGTTGTTTTGCCTTTGGGTGAGCTGCTTTACGCGGCCACGGATTTGATGCGAATGAGTTTGCCGTCGACCACGTGCAGGCCGCATTCCTTCGATTCGGGGTTTTCCCACCACCAGCGGCCGGCGCGCACATCCTCGCCCGGCTGGATCGCGCGGGTGCAGGGCTCGCAGCCGATCGACGGGTAGCCGCGGTCGTGCAGGGCGTTGTAGGGCACGGCGTTGGAACGCAGGTAGTCCCACACGTTTTCCTCGGACCAGTCGGCCAACGGGTTGAACTTCTGCATGGCGTGGGCGGCATCGTCTTCTTGCACCGCCAGTTCGGCGCGGGTGGTCGACTGGGCGCGGCGCTGGCCGGTGATCCAGGCCTTGTTTCCTTGAAGCGCACGACCGAGCGGTTCGACCTTGCGCACGCGGCAGCATTCCTTGCGCATCTCGACGCTGTCGTAGAAGGCGTTCAGGCCGTTCTGCGCCACGTAGGCTTCGACCGCTTCCGGCTGCGGCTTGAACAGGGCGATATCAATGCCGTAGGTCTCGCGTACGCGATTGAGCATGTCGAGGGTCTCGGCATGCAGGCGGCCGGTCTCGAGCGAGAAGATTCCGATCGGCAGCTTCGCTTTGAGGATCAGGTCGGTCAGGACCATGTCCTCGGCCGCCAGGCTCGATGCGAACACGGCGGGCGAGTAATCGCGGGCGATGCGCGCCAGGATGGCGTTCGTTTCGTCGACGCGGCGATGGAGGTCGCTCATGGTGGTTCCTTGAATGCTTCCTTAGATGCCGGCGCCGACGTCGGTCAGTTCCGGCGGCGTGCCGCGCGGCGCGCGGCGGAACAGCGGCAGCGGCTGGTCGACCGAGGCCTGGTAGGTTTCCGAGAACACGGTCAGGCCCTTGAGTGCGTCGTGGATGCTGCGGTCCTGGCGGGTGGCGAAGGCATCGAAGCCGACGCGCGACAGGGGCCACAGCTGGTCGCGCAGCACGTCGCCGATCGCGCGCAGCTCGCCGGTATAGGCCAGGCGCTTGCGCAGGTTGAAGGCGGTCGAGTAGCCGCGGCCGTCCGAGAACTTCGGGAAGTCCACGGCGATCACGCCAAAGCGCGACAGGTCGTCCTTGATGGCGGCTGCCCCTTCGTCCGGCGCCAGCCAGACGCCGATCTCGCTGCGGCCGGAAAGCAGAGCGCGCTGCGCCTGCCAGACGCCCAGCGGCACGATGAACTTGCCTTCCGGGACCTCGACGGATTCCGGGGTTTCGCCCTCGGCGAGACGCAGCACGCTCCAGTCGTCCTCGACCACTTCGCGGTGTTTGATGATCTGCTTGTGCAGGACGAAATTAGGCATAGTGGTCTTCCCCAACCAGTTCGCCCGCCGCGATCGGCGTGGCATAGACATGTTCCTTGAACGGCGCGATGCCGAGACGCTGCACGGTGTCGACGAAACGTTCGCCTTCATAGCGCTCGCGCACGTAGACTTCCAGCAGGCGGCCGACCACTTCCGGCATCTGCAGCGCCGAGAAGGACGGGCCGATGATCTTGCCGATCGCCGAGTTGTTGCCCTGCGAGCCGCCGATCGACACCTGGTACCACTCGCTGCCGTCCTTGTCGACGCCGAGGATGCCGATGGCGCCCACGTGGTGGTGGCCGCAGGCGTTGATGCAGCCCGAAATGTTCAGTTCAATGTCGCCGATGTCGTGCTGGAAGTCGAGGTTGTCGAAACGCTCGGCAATGCTTGCTGCGATCGGGATCGACTTGGCATTCGCCAGCGAGCAGAAGTCGCCGCCCGGGCAGGCGATGATGTCGGTCAGCAGGCCGATGTTCGGCGTCGCCAGGCCCTTGGCCTTGGCCAGCTGCCACAGTTCGAACAGCTTCGATTGCTCGACGTCGGCCAGCACCAGGTTCTGCTCGTGGGTCACGCGCAGTTCGCCGAAGCTGTACTTGTCGGCCAGGTCGGCCACGAAGTCCATCTGCTCGGCGGTCGCGTCGCCCGGCGGCACGCCGGTTTTCTTGAGCGACAGCACCACGGCGGCATAGCCGGGCACCTTGTGCGGCTTGACGTTGCGGCCCAGCCAGTTGGCAAAGGCACGGTTGTCCGGATGCTGGGCGGTCGGATCGGTGTCTTCAAGCGTGGCGTAGCCGTGCGGCTGGAACCACTGGGCGACGCGGTCGAATTCTTCCTGGGTCAGGGTTTCCGGACCGTCCTTCAGGTCTTTCCACTCTTCTTCCACCTGGCGGGTGAATTCCTCGACGCCGAGGGCCTTCAGCAGGATCTTGATGCGGGCCTTGTACTTGTTGTCGCGGCGGCCGTGCTGGTTGTACACGCGCATCACGGCTTCGGTATAGGTCAGCAGGTGCTGCCAGGGCAGGAAGTCGCGGATGACCGAGCCCAGGATCGGGGTACGGCCCATGCCGCCGCCGGCCATGAACTTGAAGCCGACTTCGCCAGCATCGTTCTTCACGAGCGTGAGGCCGATGTCGTGGATGGCGATCGCGGCGCGGTCTTCGACGGCGCCGTTGATCGCCACCTTGAACTTGCGCGGCAGGGCGATGAACTCGGGGTGGAAGGTGCTCCACTGGCGCAGGATCTCGGCGAACGGACGCGGATCGATGATCTCGTCGGCGGCGACGCCGGCGAATTCGTCGGTGGTGATGTTGCGGATGCAATTGCCCGAGGTCTGGATGGCGTGCATCTCGACCGAGGCCAGGTCTTCCAGGATCTGCGGAGTCTGCTCCAGCTCGATCCAGTTGTACTGGATGTTCTGGCGGGTGGTGAAGTGGCCGTAACCGCGGTCATACTTACGGGCAATATGAGCGAACATGCGCATCTGCTTCGACGCCAGCAGGCCATAGGGCACGGCCACGCGCAGCATGTAGGCGTGGCGTTGCATATAGAGGCCGTTCTGGAGGCGCAGGGGGATGAATTCTTCCTCAAGCAGCTCACCGTTCAGGCGCCTTTCCACCTGGCTGCGGTACTGCGCGATGCGTTCGCGCACGATGAGATGGTCGTAGTGGTCGTAGCGGTACATGGTCTCGTCCAGTGAGGGTAGACCTTGCAAACATTGTCCACCCGTTAAATGTATGGCCAAGTGTACGGATGGGTGCTTATATTCCAAACTACGGAGAATTCATTTGCTTATATGCGTAACTTGAATAAGCATCTTAAAATGTCATCTGCTGACGCTTTAACAAGACCAATAGAACAACCGACCACCACATGAACCTTCACCAGCTGCGCTTCGTGCGCGAAGCCGTGCGCCAGAACTACAACCTGACCGATGCCGCCAAGGCGCTGTTCACCTCCCAGCCGGGGGTGTCGAAAGCGATCATCGAGCTCGAGGAAGAGCTCGGCGTCGACATCTTCACCCGCCACGGCAAGCGCATCCGCGGGCTGACCGAGCCGGGGCGGCTGGTCCTGCAGTCGGTCGAGCTGATCATGCAGGAGATCGACAGCCTCAAGCGCATCGGCAAGGAATACGCAGCCCACGACAGCGGCAGCTTCACCATCGCCACCACCCATACCCAGGCGCGCTACATGCTGCCCAAGGTGGTGCAGGGCTTCATGCAGAAGTACCCCAAGGTGCGCTTGTCATTATTGCAAGGAAACCCGAAGCAGATCGCCGACATGGTCAAGAACGACCAGGCCGACCTGGCCATCGCCACCGAGTCGATCGCCGCCATCGACGGCCTGATCACGCTGCCGTGCTACCAGTGGGAGCATGTGCTGGTGGTGCCGCAAGAACATCCGCTGCTGCGCTCGAAGGCGGTGTCGCTGGAGGAAATCGCCGGCTACCCGGTCATCACCTATGATGCCGCCTTTGCCGGCCGCAGCAAGATCGACCATGCCTTCGGCCTGCGCCACCTGAAACCGGACGTGCTGCTGGAAGCGATCGACGCCGACGTGATCAAGACCTACGTCGAGCTGGGCATGGGCGTGGGCATCATCGCCGGCATGGCCTTCGACCCGGAACGCGACCGCAACCTGCGCGCGATCCCCGTTGGCCACCTGTTCGGCATGAACACCTCGCGCGTGGCGATCAAGCAGGGCGCCTACCTGCGCAGCTATATCTATACCTTCATCGAACTGCTCGCCCCGACCCTCAACCGCAAGATGGTCGAGTCCGCCATGCGCGGCGGCGAGAACTACGAACTGTAATTACAAGGAAGCACCATGAGCACCAACCCAGTCGCCGACTTCTATACCGCGATCGCGGACCACTACGACGCCCAGTTCCACGACGAGAGCGACGAAGACCGCCAGGACGACCTCGACGACGTCGCCGAGCAGGTCGGCGAGCTGTTGCGCGGCCACACCGTGCTGGAACTGGGCTGCGGCACCGGCTACTTCACCGACGTGATCGCCGAAACGGCGCAATCGGTGCTGGCCACCGACATCAGCGAAGCGATGCTGAACGTTGCGCGCGAGCACGGCGAAGGGCTGGAGAACGTGCAGTACCGCGTGGTCGACGCACTGAACCTGCCCACCGACCTCGGCAAGTTCACGGCGGTATTCGCCGGCTTCCTGTGGTCGCATTTCAAGAAGGAGGAGCAGGACGCCTTCATCGCCGGACTGCGCGCCCGCATCGGCTCGAATGCGCTGCTGGTGCTGATCGACGACGAGTACGTCGAAGGCGCCAGCCCGACGGTCGCGCGCACCGACGCCCAGGGCAATACCTGGGCCCAGTTCGTCGATGCCGACGGCAAGCGCCACGAGCTGCCCAAGAACTACCCGACCGACAGCGCGCTGCGCAAGCGCCTCGGCACGGCGGTGCGCGAGATCAAGATCGGTCGCTGGGACAGCTGCTGGGCGCTGACCTGCCGCCTGAAGTAAACCCTGCCGGCTTAAAAACCGCGGCCCATCCCGATACCCACGTTGCCGCCGCCCGGCGCGCGGCCGCCGCGGCCGCCGCCCTCCGGCTTGCCGCCACCTTCCCTGCGGCCTTCGCCAGCGCCCGGTCCCGGCGGCTGGCGCTCCAGCATGCTCCTGAAGCGCGCCAGCACCAGGCCTCGTTGACGGTCGTCGAGCGCATCGTTCATCGTGAACCAGATGTCGCGCAGTTCCTTGTCCTCGTCGTGAATCATGGCTGCATCGTCGGCGAGCGCGCCGGCCAGGCCGCGCAGTTCGGCGGACGGCTCGTTGGCGAGCTTCTTGGCGGCGGCATCGAGTTCGTCGCGCCTTTCCTTGCGCAGCCGCAGGATGGCGCGCGTCTTGCGCATGCTCTGTTCCCACAGCAGGTTCTGGTTGTCGGTCAGGCCGAGTTCCTTCTTGATGTCCGGCGCCTGCATGAGCAGGTCGTCGGTGCGCCAGTCGGTGACCGGGACCGCGTAGGCCAGGTGCTGGGTGCACAGGAAGGCGGCGGCGAGGGCGAAGGTAGCGAGCTTCATGGATGCATGGGAAGGGAAGGGAAAGCCATTCTCTGTTGCCTGAGCGTTAAGCGCGGTTGCTCATCTGTAAGCAAATGTTGCCGGGGCCGCACGGGTGTACCCGCCCGACATAAAAGGACCGACGTGGCCCGCGGAAGCGTCATATCCGGCGTGGCCATCGCTATACTCGGTCGATCGCAGATCAGTCGGAGGAGAAAGCATGGCTCGTCGGATTTACCGCAATGCGCTGCTGCTGTGCCTTGCCTGCTCGACCGTTTCGGTGCAGGCAACTCCACCTGTCGTGGTCCGCACGGAGGCAGAGCTGACGGCGATCCTGGCGTCTGGCGCGCCAACGCCGCTCGACGCTTTCACCCCCTACGGCAAGCGCAGCTTTCTCCGCGGCTTGAGGTGGGGCACGCGCGGGCTCGGCGGGTTCAGTTATCGCGCCATGCTGCGTGAACTCGACCGCGCGCAGATCGAGGCACTTGCGGCCTTCATCGACAGCAGCGCCTATTCACCGGCGCGCAGCCGGGATCTTTCGAGCCCGCCGTTGCGCTTGCCCGAACCCTCGCCGGAAGTCGAGCGGCGCTACGTGCAGCTGGAGCGCTTCGTGGACGAGGAGAGCGAACGCAGACGCGATGCGGCCGGGGCATCGAGCGTGGTCGACAGGAGTCCCGTGGAACGCCGCTATCTTGCCCTGTTCGGCGAGCAGATGAGCGAGAGCGTGCTGCGCAAGCTGCCGGCAGCTGACCTGCCGGTACTATTCGATGCCGCGACGCTTGCCGGCGAGCTCGGTTCCGGCCAGGCGGGAGTCGCGCACCAGCAGTTGGTTTACCGCGAAATGCAGAACCGCGGTCTCGATACGCGCCGTGGTTTCGACGAGACCATGCTCAACGCGCTCCTGTCGGTACGAGATTTTTCGCAGGCAAAGGTTTTCGCGGCGAACAAACCGCATCTTGCAAGCTGGACCATTCCGCTCGTCCATGATCGCCTGGGGCCGGACTTTGTCGGGCGCAGCGTCTACCGCTACGATGCAGCGACGAAGACCCTGACGCGCGAAGCCTTCCCGTATCCAGTCGGCCTCGAGCTGGTGATGGTGGTCGATGCCGGCTGTCACTTCTCGGCGAAGGCCCTGGCCGCGCTGCATGAGGATGCCGAGCTCCGGGCGCGTCTGCTCGAGGCCAATCTCGCCCTGGTCACGCCGCCGCGCGCGGCAATTTCCTATGACTTTGTCGACCAGTGGAACAAGGACAATCCAGCGGTGCCGATGCGCATTCTGTACAACGCGAGCGAATGGAAGGCAATCAAGGTCACCGGCGTGCCGCAGTTTTACCTGCTGAAGAACGGCAAGGTGGTCGCCGAATTGCGCAGCGGCTGGCCGGCGGAAGGCAACAAGGCTGCCCTCATGGCGCTGCTCGATGCGGCCCGCGACTGACTGCGCGCGTCCGGATCAAATGTTCGTCTGTTCGGGCGGCACCCGCTCCGGCAGCGTCTGCGAGTCGGTTGCGTCCCCGAACTGGGACGGCGCCCGCATGCCGACCACATAGCTCGTCATGCTGAGCGAACCGAGCGTCCTTGCCTCGGCAAACGGGACGGCCGGCTCGCCGCTGGCCCGGCACAGGCCGGCAAGGTAGGCGAGGGGCAGGAAATGCTCGGGTGTCGGCACGGCGAGCGCGTAATCCGGCGAGGACTCGACCTCGGCCAGGTCGCCCGGCGCGGTCGTCATCAGCTTGCGCACGCGCGCGTCGAAGCGGTCTGCCCAGTCGAAGCCCTGGCTTGCGCGCGCCCAGTCGACCAGCCGCAGATTGTGGACGACGTTGCCGCTTCCCAGGATCAGGACGCCGCGATCGCGCAGCGGCGCCAGGCGCGCACCAAGGTCCAGGTGATAGGCGAGCGGGGCGGCGGCATGGATCGACAGTTGCACTACCGGGATGTCCGCCTCGGGGAAGACATGCGCAAGGACCGACCAGGTGCCGTGGTCGAGGCCCCAGCTGTCCATGTCCATGCCGATATAGGTGGGTTTCAGCAGTTCGGCGACTTCATGCGCGACGTCGGGACTGCCGGGCGCGGGATAGTCGAAGGCAAACAGCTCCTTCGGAAAGCCGTAGAAGTCGTGGATCACCTTGGGGCTCGGCATCGCAGTGACTGCGGTCCCCTGGATGAACCAGTGCGCCGAGATGGCCAGCACGGCGCGCGGCCGCGGCAGCAAGCGCCCGAGCGAGCGCCAGGTCTCCGTAAACTCGTTGATTTCGAGCGTGTTCATGGGCGAACCGTGGCCGATGAACACGGCGGGCATGCGAGAGCCGCTGGTCGACATGGTGTTCCCTCCTTGGCCGCGCTGCGGCGAATCCGGTGTCGTCGATAGTACTACGGGACAGCCATGCGAGACGGCGCGCCAGGCCGGCGACATCATCTTGCAATATTGACTACATTTGAGTGACCGTCAAACGACTTGCACAGGAGTCCGTCACAATGAACTTTCGCAGCCTGCTTTCCTCCGTACTGATCGGCGCCGTCGCCAGCGCACGCTCGATGACCCCGATGGCCACCATCGCCACCGCCCGCATGGCCAAGCGCGACACCCCCGGCGAGCTGTTCCTGCTCGACCGCCCGCTGTTCAAGTACGGCGCCCTGGCGATGGGAGCGGGTGAACTGATCGGCGACAAGATGAAAACCGCGCCCGACCGCACTGTGTTCCTGGGCCTGCTGGCGCGGGTCATGAGCGCCGGCATCGCCGGCGCCGCGCTGGCGCCCAAGGGGAGGGAAAAGGCTGGCGCGGCGGTCGCGGTTGCCACCGCCGTGCCGCTTGCCTACCTGACGCTGGCCGGCCGCAAGCAGGCCATGGCGCGCATCGGCCAGACCCGCAGCGGCCTGATCGAAGACGCGCTGATCGTTGCCGCCGGCAGCGCGATCGTGGCCTTGTCGACCCGCGGGCAGCACGAGCATGGGCGCACGCCGCTGCAGCGCGCGTACGCCCGCTGAGCGTCGCTGCCTTTAGCGGGGCGGCTCGTCCGCCTCGAAATCCAGCGTATCGGTATCGCGGTCCGTGGCCAGCGGGCCGCCCAGCAGCTTGAGCCAGGTGAAGCCGGCAATGCCCGCCACCAGCGAAGCGACCAGGATCGCCATCTTGGATGCGTTGATGGTGTCGCCCGCGCCGACGAAGGCCAGGTTGGTGATGAAGATCGACATCGTGAAACCGATCCCGCCCAGCAGGCCGGCGCCCAGGATGTGGCGCCAGGCCAGGTCCAGCGGCAGCCGGCACAACCCGAGCGCGACCGCCGCAAAGCTGAACAGGAAGATGCCGATCGGCTTGCCGACCACCAGGCCGGCGATGATGCCGAGGCTGTTGCTGCTGAGGAGTTCGGTTTCCCAGCCGGCCCCGATGATGATGCCGGTATTGGCCAGCGCGAAGATCGGCAGGATCAGGAAGGTCACCGGCTTGTGCAGGACGTGTTCCAGCCGGTGCGAGGGCGACTCCGCGTCGTCTTCCCTGCTTGAATACGGAATCGTGAAGGCCAGCAGCACGCCCGCGATGGTCGCGTGCACGCCGGACTTGAGCATCAGGAACCACATCAGCGCACCACCTGCCAGGTAGGGCAGCAGCGCCATCACGCGCAGCACGCGGTTCAGCGCCAGCAGGCCGGCGAACACGGCCAGTGCACCGATCAGGTACAGGAAGGACAGCTCGGCGGTATAGAACAGGGCGATGACGATGATCGCCCCCAGGTCGTCCATCACGGCCAGGGCCGTCAGGAAGATCTTGAGCGAAGCCGGCACCCGGCTGCCCAGCAGGGCCAGCACGCCGAGGGCGAAGGCGATGTCGGTTGCCATCGGGATGCCGACGCCGGCCTGGGTGGCGCTGCCGGCGTTCAGGCCGAAGTGAATCAGGGCCGGTACCGCGATGCCGCCCGCTGCGGCCAGCATCGGCAGCATGGCGTTCTTCAGGTCGGACAATTCGCCGTTGACCAGTTCGCGCTTGAGCTCGAGGCCGATCAGCAGGAAGAAGATCGCCATCAAGGCGTCGTTGACCCAGTGCTCGATGCTCAGGCCGGCGACGTACTGGTGCCAGAAGCCGAGATAGGCAGAGCCGAGCGTGGAGTTGGCGATCGACAGCGAGACGATGGTGCACAGGATCAGGATGATGCCGCCGGCCTTGCTCGACTTGAAGAATTCCTTGAAGCTCAGCGAGAGGGGGCGTTCGATGCGGATCATGCGGCCTCCATGGCGGCATGACGGGAAACGGACGTGGGGATGGAAACGGGATGGATGCTGTGCATGGGATGGTCGCGAATAAACCGCGTGGCGGCCCGACCATCGCGCATCCTGCCGTACCCGCATGGTACGAACACCCGCGCCCATGATACCACGCCCGGGCTGCCGGGCGTGGCTTGCCGTGCTTAGCGGACGGTTTCGGCGGCCTTGCCCTGTGCTGCGGCCTGGCTGTTGCGCTGCACCCAGTAATCGGCGTTCTTGATGCCCAACGCCACCGGATCGAAGACCGGGTCCTTGCCCTGCGCCTTCTGCGCCTCGTAGTCGCGCAGGCACTTGAAGGCCACGTTGCGCATCAGGAGGATGGCGATGATGTTCAGCCAGGCCATCAGGCCCACGCCCAGGTCGCCCAGCGCCCAGGCCGCGTCGGCGGTCCGGATGGTGCCGTAGAAGGTGGCGGCGATGATGCACAGCTTCAGCACGAAGGCCATCCAGGGACGGCTGGTGGCGCGGTTGATGTAGGCGATGTTGGTCTCGGCGATGTAGTAATAGGCCACGATCGTCGTGAACGCGAAGAATACCAGGGCGATCGCGACGAACAGCGAGCCGAAGCCCGGCATGATGTTCTCCAGCGCGGTCTGGACATAGCCCGGGCCGGCCGCCACGCCCTGGATGCCAGTGAACATCGGGGTGCCGTCCGGCGCCTGCACGTTGTACTGGCCGGTAATCAGGAGCATGAAGGCGGTGGCCGAGCACACGAACAGGGTGTCGACGTACACCGAGAAGCCCTGCACCAGGCCCTGCTTGGCCGGGTGGCTCACTTCCGCCGCCGACGAGGCGTGCGGGCCGGTGCCCTGGCCGGCTTCGTTCGAATAGACGCCGCGCTTGACGCCCCACTGGATGGCCATGCCGATGATGGCGCCGAAGGCGGCGTCCATGGCGAAGGCCGAGCGGAAGATCAGGCCCAGCACGTTCGGCAGCTGGTCGACGTGCAGCGCCACGACGATGCAGGCCACCACGATGTAGCCGAGCGCCATGAAGGGCACCACGTATTCGGCGAAGGTCGCGATGCGCTTGACGCCGCCGAAAATGATGAAGGCCAGCGCGATCGCCAGCACGGCACCGGTCACGGTGGTGTTCACGCCGGCGGCGGTCTTCAGGCTTTCGGCGATGGCGTTGGCCTGCACGCCCGGCAGCAGCAGGCCGGTGGCGATGACGGTCACGAAGGCGAACAGCAGGGCGTACCATTTCACGCCCAGGCCTTTTTCGATGTAGAAGGCGGGGCCGCCGCGGTACTGCTTGTTGATCGATTCCTTGTACACCTGGCCGAGAGTGGATTCGACGAAGGCCGAGCTGGCGCCGAGGAAGGCGACCATCCACATCCAGAACACCGCGCCCGGACCGCCGAAGGTGATGGCGGTGGCGACACCGGCGATGTTGCCGGTGCCGACGCGGCCGGCCAGCGTCATGGTGAGGGCCTGGAAGGACGAGACGCCCTGGTCGGAGCTTTTCCCTTCCATCATCAGGCGCGTCATTTCGCGCACGTGGCGCAGCTGCAGGAAGCGGGATCGGACCGAGAAATACAGGCCGGCGCCCAGGCACAGCGCGATCAGCGCCGTGCTCCAGACATATTCGTTCAGGGTGTTGACCAACTCATTCATTTGCTTGTTTCCCCGTAGCAAGGAGATGCGGGCTTTGTGGGCCCGCTTTCGTGTAATGGACACGGCCGGAAACGCTGCCCGGCCTCTCGTGGTTTGCAAAGATACCTGAAGAGTTAACCGATTCCTATCGTTATTTTTGGCCTCGCCCGACCTGCATCAGGAAGGGGCGCGGCAGCACGTTTTGGGTGCGTCAGTGCAGCTTGATGGGGGCTGTCGTGGTCCCGTCGCGCACCTCGATGGCGGCGGCGTCGAAATCCGGCGGGCCGAAGCGGCCGGCGGCGTCGCGGCTGAAGCCGTAGTTCTCCGTGGGAATGCCGAGGAAGTTGCGGTCGAGCTGCTTGTTCTCGTTCTCGTCCTGGTAGGCCAGCACGGCCCAGGTGCCGGGTGGGATGTCGCGGAAAGCGACCACGGTCTCGCCGGCCTGGGCCGGCACCGAGGCGTGGTGGGCGCACTGCTTGAGGAAGCGCTCGCGGTCGCATACGGCGACGTTGATCTTGCCCTTGCCGGCCGCAACGTTCGATACCCGCACCTCGACCGTGGCGGCGGAAACGGGGAGCGCCGCCAGCAGCAGGGCGCAGGAAAGCAGTAGGTGACGCATGGATGTCCTTTCAGTGATGAAGTATGCTTGTACCGTCGCTGAACCGCAGCGGCGTGCGTGCGGCACTTGTGCGGCGCGGCGCCTGTGGTAGGCTCGATGTATTCCGTTTATCGTGTTCATTCGCCATGTTGCTCAATGCCCTCATCGTCGTGCTCACCGTCGTGTCGATGGAAGTGTTTTCCATCGTCGCGCACAAGTATGTGATGCATGGCTTCGGCTGGGGTTGGCACCGCTCGCACCATGAACCCCGCCACGGCTGGTTCGAGAAGAACGACCTGTACGCCGTGGTGTTCGCAGGCGTGGCGATCGCCCTGATCTGGTTCGGCACCGAAGGCGCCTGGCCGCTGCAGTGGATCGGCGCCGGCATGACCGCCTACGGCGCCCTGTACTTCGTCGCCCACGACGGCCTGGTGCACCAGCGCTGGCCGTTCCGCTACACGCCGCGAAGCGGCTACCTCAAGCGCCTGTACCAGGCCCACCGCATGCACCATGCGGTCGAGGGCAAGGACGGCGCCGTCTCCTTCGGCTTCCTGTACGCGCCCCCGGTCCACAAGCTCAAGCAGGCCTTGCATGCGCAGCACGGGGGGCGTCCACCGCGGCGCCAGGACGCTGCCACAGCGCCGGATCGCGCGGGAGCGCCGCAGGACCACTGAAGCGCGAACCGAGGGCGCTCCCCGCGCCCTTGGCCAGCAGCCACAGCTTGGTCGCCTTGCCCGTGCCGGCGCGCTCGTCCCAGGCATGCGCGCCGCGCCGCTTGACCTCGATGCCGATCTGCCGGTAGACATTGCGTGCGCTGGCGATGGCCCAGGCCGAGCGCAGGGGCAGGGCGGCGATGCCCGCGCCGGCCGAGTGGTAGTAGGGTTCGGCGTGGTCCACCAGGCGCGCCGCTACCTTGGCCAGCTGCGCGCGGTAGCGCGGATCGGCCAGCTCGCGGGGCGGAATGCCGGCTTCGCGCAGCCACTGCGCCGGCAGGTAGCAGCGCCCCATGCGGGCGTCCTCGACGATGTCGCGCGCAATATTCGTCAGCTGGAAGGCGAGGCCCAGGTCGCAGGCGCGGTCCAGCACGCGCGGCTCCTGCGCGCCCATGATCGAGGCCATCATCAGGCCGACCACGCCTGCCACGTGGTAGCAGTAGCGCAGGGTGTCTTCTATGGTTTCGTAGTGCGTCTCCTGGACGTCCATCGCGAAGCCGGCCAGGTGGTCGAGCGCGAAGCGCGGATCGATACGGTGGCGCAGCGCCACTTCCTGGAAGGCGGCAAAGGCCGGGTCGCGCATCGGTTCGCCAAGGTAAGCGCGCCGGGTCTGGTCTTCGAGCACGGCCAGCTTGGCGGCGGCATCGCGCGGCGCGCCGCCCGGCAGGTTGAAACCGAGTTCCTGGCCGTCGACGACGTCGTCGCAGTGGCGGCACCAGGCATACAGCATCAGCACGCTGCGCCGCGTCGCCGGATCGAACAGGCGCGCAGCCGCCGCAAAACTCTTGGACCCGACTTCGATGCTGCGGGTGGCGTGGTCCATCAGCGCTTCGCTCATGCCCGCAGCTCCTGCGCGCGCGGCGCAGCGACTGGAGATTGCGCGGCTTCGCCGAGCATCAGGCCGGCCGTCGCCTTGGCCGAGCCGATCACGCCCGGCACGCCGGCGCCCGGATGGGTGCCGGCGCCCACCAGGTAGAGATTGGACAGCTCGCTGTCGCGGTTGTGCGGGCGGAACCAGGCGCTCTGGGTCAGGATCGGCTCGAGCGAGAAGGCCGAGCCCAGATGGGCATTGAGCTGGTCGCGGAAGTCAAGCGGGGTGAAGAAGCGGCTGGTGACGAGCTGGCTGCGCAGGCCCGGCATGTAGCGCTGTTCGAGGTAGTCGAAGATGCGGTCGCGGTAGCGCGGGCCTTCCACGGACCAGTCGATCGGGGCGTTGCCCAGGTGCGGCACCGGCGCCAGCACGTAGTGGCTGCCGCAACCGGGCGGGGCCAGCGACGGGTCGGTGACGCAGGGCGCGTGCAGGTAGAGCGAGAAATCCTCGGCCAGTTCCTGTCCCCGGAAAATGTCCTTGATCAGCTCGCGGTAGCGCGGACCGAAGCAGACCGTGTGGTGCTGCAGCTGCTCGTGGTGCTTGTCCAGGCCGAAGTAGAGCACGAACAGCGAATTGCTGAAGCGTTTCTTCTGCAGCGCCGCGCCTTCGGCCTTGCCGCGCGGGTGCTGGCCGAGCAGCTTGGCATAGGTGTGCACCACGTCGGCGTTCGAGGCCACCGCGTCGGCGCCGAACAGGCGGCCGTCTTCGACCCGCACCCCGGTGACCCGGTTGCCGGACGCTTCGATCTGCGCCACCGGCGCGTTCAGCTCGATGCGCCCGCCGATGTCCTGGAACAGCCTGACCATGCCGCGCACCAGGGCGCCGGTGCCGCCGCGCGGGAACCACACGCCCCATTGCCGCTCCAGGGCGTGGATCAGCGTGTAGATCGAACTCGTGGCGAACGGGTTGCCCCCCACCAGCAGCGAGTGGAAGGAGAAGGCCTGGCGCAGCTGCTCGTCCTGGATGAATTTCGCCACCAGGCTGTACACGCTGCGCCAGGCCTGCAGGCGCGCCAGCTGCGGGCCGGCCGCGATCATGTCGCGGAAGGAGAGGAAGGGCACGGCGCCGAGCTTCAGGTAGCCCTCGTCGAACACGGCCTTCGAATAGGCCAGGAAGCGGCGGTAGCCTTCCACGTCCTGCGGGTTGCGCGCGTGGATCTGGCGGTCGAGCGCCTCCTGGTCGTTGGCGTAGTCGAAGTGGCTGCCGTCTTCCCAGCACAGGCGGTAGAAGGGCGCGACCGGCAACAGCTCGACGTAGTCGGACAGGCGCTTGCCGGCCAGCGTGAACAGCTCCTCGATGCAGGAAGGGTCGGTGATCACGGTCGGCCCGGCGTCGAACACGAAGCCTTCGTCCTCGTAGACATAGGCGCGGCCGCCCGGCTTGTCGCGCTTTTCCAGCAGCGTGACCTGCATGCCGCTGGCCTGCAGCCGGATGGCGAGGGCGAGGCCGCCGAAGCCGGCGCCGATCACCACGGCCTGTTTGCCTTGTTCAATACGTTGGTTCATGCGGGTTTCCTGATCTGGTCTGGGTGAATCTTGCATGCCGCTGCCAGGGCTTGCGCCACCGGCACCGGCGGTTTGCCGCTGAGGACCCGCGCCTTGTCGGCCAGGCGCGGCCGGCCGGCATAGAAGCGCGCGATCAGCGGCGCCGGCAGCCGGTAGAAGCGCTGCATCACGCGCCAGCGCTGCTCCGGGCGGCCGGCGAGGAAGAGCATGCGGTTGAGCAGGCGGAAGAAGCGCTGGCCCTGCCATTCGCGCCGCGCTTCCATGCGGATCGCCGCGAACAGTTGCGGCGCTTCGAGCACGGGCAGGGCGGCGATGTGTTCGGCCAGGCGCACCGCGTGCGGCAGCGAATAGCCGGTGGTCGGATGGAACAGGCCGGCGCGCAGGCCACTGCTGGGCTGCCCGGCCAGCTCGTCCCAGAAGGCGTCGAAGTCGCCGGCCAGCACGATCGGCAGCGAGCCCTGTTCCTCGCGCAGCACGTCAAGCACCTGCCAGCCGCGCGCGGCCACGTAGGCCGCGATGTTGGCGCGCAGCCGCTCGGGCTGCCAGGCGGCGCTGTCGACGTAGTGGGTGTCCTCGACCAGCAGCCGGTCCGGGCCGAAGGGCAGCAGGTAGACGAAGCGGTAGCCGCCTTGCTGCTCGACCCCCGCATCCATGATGACCGGATGGGCCAGGCCGTGCGGCGCGGCCAGGCGCAGCTCCTGGCCCAGGAAGGTCTGGTAGCCCAGCGACAGATGGCCGCTGGGCCGCATGCCGCGCCCGTCGATGACGGCGCGCGCGCGGATGGTCTGGCCGTCCGCCAGGCGCACGCTGGTGGGCGTGAGCGACGCGATGCGCACGCGGGTGAGCAGGGCGGCGCCGAGCGCCGGCTCGATGACGCGCGCGAAATCGCTGGAAGCGATGCTGGCGTAGCCGCCTTCGAGCGTGCGCGCCAGCTCGGGGAAGGCGACGTCGTAGCGCGGCCAGCGTTGCGTGACGAGCGGGGCGATCCAGGCGCGCTGGGCGGGCTGAAGGTCGCTGTCGTGGAAGGACCAGGTATGGTTGCCGCCGATGTGCGCGCCGCTTTCCAGCAGCAGGATGCGCAGCTCCGGGCGCAGGCTGCGCAGGCGCCAGGCCAGCAGGCCGTTGGCGAGTCCGCCGCCGGCCAGCACCAGGTCGTAGTCGGGCATGGGCTTATCCAAGGGTAGCCGCATCCATGGCAAGCGGCCGGCGCCCGCGCTGCAGCGCCGCCTCGATGATGTCGGCCGCGCGCACGGTACCGCCGGCACTGGCCACGCTCTCGGCCATGGCGTCCAGGCGGGTGCGGAAGCCGTCCTCGTCGAGCAGGCGGCGCAGCAGGCGCGCCAGCCGGGCGCTGCCGGTCAGGCGCGCCGAGGCTTTCAGGCCGATGCCCGTGTGGACCACGCGCGCCGCGGTGCCGGGCTGGTCGAAGGCGATCGGCAGGGCCAGGATCGGGGTGCGCGCGGCGATCGCGTCCATGATGGTGTTCGAACCGGCATGCGAGACCACGGCGTCGGCGCGCTCGAGGGCCGCCTGCTGGTCGGCGAAGCCGCAGACCCAGGTCGCGCCGGCCGCCTCCAGGGCGCGCTCCTGATGCGCATCCAGGCCGCCGCAGTGGGCGACCAGCAGCTGCGCGTCGAGCGCGCGGCAGGCCCGCGCAATCCGCTTGAACAGCGCCAGGCGTCCGCCCTGCATGGTGCCGAGCGAGGCGAATACGAAGGGCTTGCCGGCCGCGATCGCGGGCATGAAGTGCCGGTTCGCGCTGCCGGGATGCGCGCCGGTGGGGCGCAGCGGCCCGACATGGTGGAAGTGCGGCGGCAAGGCGCGGCGCGGGAAGTCGAAGGCGGCCACCGTCTGGCTGACCTGGGCCAGGGGCGACAGGCAGTCGTGCAGGGCATCACGGGCCGGCAGGCCGAGGCGGCGCGCATTGGCTTCGATGCTGCGGCGGTGCGGCGTCATCATCCAGTCGTAGACGCGGGTGCTGCCCTCGTAGATGGCGCGGGCGCGCTCGTCCTCGGCATAGTCGAAGGGCATGACGGGCAGCGGGATGCCGGGCTCGCGGTTGACCGGCAGCGCGCAGGCCACCGAGACGAAGGGCAGGCCGAGTCCCTCGGCCACCAGAGCGCCGGCCGCTTCCATCTGGTCGGCGATGAGGGCGTCGATCCCGAGCGCGTCGATGGCGCGCGGCAGTTCGCGGCACAGCATGTCGGTGCTGCCCGCCATGTCGAGGATGACGCGGCGCAGGCCGAGGGGACTGCCGGGGTTGGCGGCGCGGCGCAGCACGGCGTCCAGCGAGCCGGGCGGATGGGTGGCGGCGCCTACCGCATGGAAGCCGATGCGCGGATCGGCGACATAGGCGCGCGCATCCGGGCGGTGCACGAAGCTGACGCGGTGGCCACGTTGCACCAGCTCGCCGGCGAGAGCGCCCAGGGCGCTGAAATGGCTGTAGAACGCGGGTGCGACGACCCCGAAGTGCGCCATGTGATGTCTTCCGTCTTTCAGTTCACCACGGCTTCGCGGCTGCGTGCGGCATCGACGCCGGCCGCGGGAGTCTCGGCGGCAAAATGCATGCGGGAACGGCCAGGTGCGAACAGGCTGTCGACGAACAGGCAGGTTGTTGCCTTGGGACCGAGGGCGGCCACCAGGTGCTGCTGCGCCTCGTGCAGGTGCCTGGCCAGGCGCCGCTGCGTTTCCTCGACGCCGAGCGAGGCCAGCACGGTGGCCTTGCCGAGGTCCTTGCCGGTGTCCTTGCCGCTTTCCTTGCCGGTGAGGGCCAGGTCCTGGCCCGGCAGGTCGATCAGGTCGTCGCGGATCTGGAAGGCGTGGCCCGCCGCCAGCGCGAAGGCGCGCAGCGAGGCCACCACGCGCTCGTCGGCCTGGCAGATGATGGACGCCATGTCGACGGCGACGCCGAGCAGCACCCCGGTCTTGAGTTCATTGGTGGTGGCGATCGCGTCGAGGGTGCGCGCGCCGCCGTGCAGGTCCTGGAACTGGCCGCGCACCAGTCCCTGGGTGCCGACGGTCTCGGCCAGCTTGGCGACCAGGCGGGCACGCGTGACCGGCGGGATGTCGGCGGCGCCCGCCAGCACGCCGAAGGCACGGCTCAGCAAGGCGACCGACGCCAGGATGGCGACATCTTCACCGTACTGCACATGGACGGCCGGCTTGCCGCGCCGCAGCTGGGCATTGTCCATGCAGGGCAGGTCGTCGAGCACCAGCGATGCCGCATGCACCATTTCGACGGCGCAGGCGACGTCCGTCAGGGCCGGCGAATTGCAGCCAAGGTCGCGCGCCACCAGCATCACCAGCAGCGGACGCATGCGCTTGCCCGCGCCCAGGGCGCCAGCGCGCATGGCCGCGCCCAGCAGGTCGGCCTGGTCGCCCGAGTCAGCCAGCAGGAAGGCCATGCGCTTTTCGACGCGCTCGCGCAGCGCGAGCAGGCCGTGCGGATCCGCTTCCGCGCCTGGGGGCAGGGCGAAGCCATTGATGGAGGCGTTCATGGCTCCGTTGAACCGCTGTGACTTTCGTGTCATGTGCTTTCCCCTTGTCGTCGAGAGCCAGAACAATAATTGCTAAATTTGCCGACGATCATACCGGAAGAAATATTGGGAATTCGATAATTTTTCAATTGTGCGCACGGGTCTTGAGGTATATGCGTGCTGCAACCTGCGAACCACCGCATCGATGTAGCAAACGTATTAAACTTGAAAATTAGGCCAGATTCGCTTGCGCCACGTATGGTCAGCGGGTCAAGCACGGGACGAGGGCGCTGCGCTCCGGCCAGTGGCCGGGACAATCATGAAAAAAGGCCGGCAAGGCCGGCCTTCCCGAGGCATGCGGCGCTGCGCCGCAAGCCTTTCTTAGAACGAGTGGCGGATGCCCACGTTGAACACGCGCGGGTCGGCACCCAGCGCGGTCGCCGGCGGCGCCACGGTCACCGACGACGAGGTGATGCCGAAGGCGGCGCGGCCGTTGTTGCGCAGCTGGGCATAGGTCGTGTAGATGTTGGTGCGCTTCGACAGCGCGTAGGTGTAACCCACCGACACGGTATTGCCCTTGGCGCCGTTTTCAAGCTTTTGCTGCTGGAAATTGACGAGGAACTTGCCCGGGCCGGCGGTGTAGGTGCCGCCCAGGTTGGCGTTCTTGTACTCGTTGTTGGCGCCGGTCGGGTTCGCGACCAGGTAGTTGCCCTTCACTTCGAAAGCGCCGAAGCTGTAGCCCGCGCCGAAGGCGTATTCCTTGTCGTCGCCGGTCGCCAGGCGCTCGAGCTGGTGGTAGCCGGCGCCCAGGTACAGGCCGCCGTTCTTGTATTCCAGCGACACGCCCATCAGGTCGCCCGACGGGTCGACGCTTTTTTCGCCGGTCGAGTAGGCGGCGTTGACGGTGAAGCCGCCCGCTGCGTTGCTCTTGTAGTTGACCGAATTGGCCAGGCGGCGGGTCAGGCGGCCGCTGGTGAAGGCCGACAGGTTGCTGCCGTACAGGCCCTGGCCCAGGGCGTCGGTGGCGGCTGCCACGGCGGCGATCGGACTGTATTCGCGGCCCACGGTCAGGGTGCCGAAGCTGCCCTGCAGGCCGACCACGGCGCGGCGGCCGAACATGGTCGAATCGGCGGCGCCGGTATCCAGGGCAACGCCCGCTTCGATGTTGAACAGTGCTTTCAGGCCATTGCCCAGATCTTCGGTGCCACGGAAGCCGATCCGGCTGCTCGACTGGTTGCCCGAGTTGATCACGGTGCGGCTGTCTTCACCCGGTGCGTCGGTGTCTTCCACGCCGATTGCCGCATCCATCACGCCGTAGATCTGGACGTTGGTCTGGGCGTTGGCGAACAGCGGCAGGGAAGACAGCAGCGCAGCTGCCAGGTACTTGAACTTCATGAAGAGCTCCTTTGGTTTGGACAGGATGTCGAGTTCTCAATAAACTCAGATCGACGCGGATCTTACCTAACGAATATGTCGACTTAATGACATGTTGCTATGTGACATCTTGTTATGCCAAAGGGGCAAGGCGGCTGGCGCTAGCTGGCGGCGTTCTCCCCGATGATGCGGCCGGCCAGCGGCAGTGCGATCTCGATGGTGGTGCCGGACATGCCTTCGCTGCTGATGGTGATCTCGCCGTGCATGGCCCAGACCCGTTCGCGCATGCCCACCAGGCCCAGCGATTCCTTCTTTTCCATGTCTTCGGAGCGGATGCCGCGGCCGTCGTCGCGGATGGTCAGCAGCAGCTCGCCATCAAGGCGGTCGAGCTTGAGCACTACCTGGGTTGCCCCCGCGTGGCGCGCGATGTTGGTGAGCGCCTCTTGCACGATGCGGAACACGGCGGTGCTGGCGGTATCGTCCAGGCGCAGTTCGGCTTCGTCGGCCAGCAGGGCGCAGGCGATCCCGTGGCGTTCGACGAAGTCGTCGCGCAAGCCCTGCAGCGCGAAATACAGGCCGCCTTCGTCGAGCGCGCGCGGGCGCAGGTTGGTGGCGATGCGGCGCAGCGAGGCGATCGCCATCATCAGGTTGGTTTCCATGCCCTCGATCAGGCGCTGGCTCGGCTCGGGCAGCCTGGCGTTCCCCTGCAGCAGGGTCAGGTCCATGCGCAGCGAGGCCAGCAGTTGTCCGAGGTCGTCGTGCAGTTCGCGCGCGATGTGGGTGCGCTCTTCTTCGCGGATGGTCTGCAGCGCCGAGGAGAGCTGGCGCAGCTGGTCGTGCGAGCGCGCCAGCTTCTGCTGCACCAGGTGGCGCTCGGAGACGTCGCGCAGGATCACGGTGCAGACTTCGTGCCCGTCGTGCTCGACGGTGGAGATCGAGCCCTCGATCGGGAACAGCTGGCCATTGGCGCGGATGCCGGTGACGGCGTAGTCGGTGGCGCGCCGCCCCGCGCGCCCGCCGCCGGCGGGAAAGTAGTCGCAGGGGGTCCTGGCATTGCGCACCGGCGCCTGGATGAAGCGTGCCAGCGAGCTGCCCTGCATGGCGCCGACGCTGCTGGCGAACATCTGGGCCGCGGCCGGGTTGGCGAACAGGATCATGGCCTCTTCGTCGATCGAGAGGATGGCGTCGCTGGCGCTGTGCACGATGCGGCGGCCGTCAAAGGCGCGCATGGGGCGATGCACCTCGCGCGCACGGCGCAGCGCCGCGACCGCCCGGCCGGCGCAGTACCCGCCCAGGAAGAAGAACACGAGAACCGCCGTGCCCGGACCGCGCCGGCGCAGGCGCCGCTGTGGTGGCCCCTGAATGCTCATGCAGAAGCTGAAAGGAAAGGCCTGGAGGCCGGGAGCTCTACATTACGGTGCGGCGGCGCACAGCGGATTGAGGCCACACAAGACCGTTCTAGCCTAGCTGGAAGCGCAGCGCAAAATTGTCCAGCGTCCCCGGCAACCGGTCCGGGTCTAGCGCGAGCCCTCCGGTCTGCGCCAGCGGGCGAGCGCCGAGCAGGGTGGCCAGCATGGCGCTGCTCAGCATCAGCACCAGGTGGCGCCCCGGGCACATCACCGGGCCGTCGCTGAAGGGGACCAGCGGCCAGCCCTGGCCGGCGGTCCGGCCGTCCAGCCACAGCTCCGGCGTGAAGCGGTCGGCATGCTCCAGGCGGGTATCGTCGCGGTGGAAGAAGGGCGCGTGGATCAGGACGCCGGTGTCGGCCGGCATGCTGCCGTGCTCCCAGCGCGTCTCGGACGTGCTCTGGCGCAGCACCATGGGCGTGGTCGGCCACAGGCGCAGCGCTTCCAGCATGCAGGCGCGCAGGAAGGGCAGGGGCTGCCCGGCCTGGCGCGCCGCGATCTCCTCGCGGGCGCGCGCCAGCTGTCCGGGATGGCTGGCCAGCAGGGCAAGGGCGCGGAAACTCGCCATCACGGCGGCGTCGAAGGCAAACAGCCATTGCGGCACCTGCTGGCGCGGCGCGGTCGTGGCGCTGCGCGCGATCCCGGCCATGTAGCCGGCCAGGCTGCCCGGCTCGGCGCGCTCGAGGTACATCTGGATGCGCGCCAGGAAACGCGCGCGCCTGGCAGGCATCTTCGGGTGGAAGCCGGCCCAGTTGGCGGCCCCGCGCAGGCGCACGATCAGGGCCTGCAGTTCCTGGTCATCGGCGGCGCTGTTGCCCAGCACCACGCGCCGGATCAGGCGGTACCAGCCTTCGGACCAGGTTTTCCAGTCGAGCGTGCCGCCAGCCTGCGCCAGCATGCGCGCCGCCTCTTCCTCGACGATCGGCAGGAAGCTGGCGGCCATCCGATGCATCGGATGCGCGGTGTCGAGCGCGGCCTCGTTGAAGCGGCGCCGGTCGGCGCGCTCGGGACCGGTCGACAGCAGCACGCCCTTCGGTTCGAAGTGCGAGAGCGCGGCGCGCTTTTCGGTGCTGACGGCGGAGAACGGAACCGGCGACTCGTCCAGCACGCGCTGGGCGTGGGCCGGATCCAGCACCACCGCCTGCTTGCGGATCAGCAGCGGCAGCATCAGGGGGCCGGGGCCGTACTTGTCGCGCAGCTTCTGCATGCGCCGGATGGCGCGGCGGTGGGTGTCGAAGCGCTCGGCCAGGGCCATCATCGGCGGACGGCGGATGATCACGCCCTGCGCCACCACTGGGGCAAAGACCTCGAGCCCAAGGGCGAGCGTGTCGAGCAGGCTGGCGCGCGGCAAGCCCTCATCGCGATCGGCGTGGGTAGCGGGAGCGGTCCGGGCGATGCGCCGGCCGGCGGCCAGTCCGGCGCCGAAGGCGCCGAGCACGCCGGCGGCCAGCAGCAGGGTGTCCTTGCGCGAATTCCTCATGGTTCATCCTGTCGAGTTCGTAAAACTTGACTGTACGACATTCGACAGGACGGGCGCGCACGGGCGCCGCCGGAATTACATCTGCTTGAACAGGTGCAGGAAGCTGCGGCTCACTTCCAGCTTCTCCGGCCGGCCCTTGACCAGCACCAGGTGCCGTCCGCGGATGTCGCGCGTCACGCCTTCGATCGCATTGACGTTGACCAGGGTGGCGCGGTGGATCTGCCAGAACAGCGAGGGGTCGAGCTCTTCGGCCAGGTCGCGCACCGGCTTGCGGATCAGGGCTTCGAAGCCGGCGGTCTGCACGCAGGTGTATTTTTCGTCCGAGCGGAAGAACAGGATATCCTCCACCGGAATCATGCGCAGGTCCTGGCCGATGCTGGCCTGGATCCACTGCAAGTGCTTGGGCTTCGGGGCGGCGATCTTCTCGGCCAGTTGCGACAGCATGGCCTGCACGCTGTCGTTGACGCTGGCTTTTTCGTTCGGACGCTCCAGGCGCTGCTTCAGGCGGTCGACGGTGACCTTCAGGCGCTCCGGCTCGGTGGGCTTGAGCACGTAGTCGATGGCGCCGCGCTCGAAGGCTTCCACCGCGTACTGGTCGTAGGCGGTGACGAACACGATCTGGCTGCGGTCGCCGATGTCGCGCGCCGCTTCCATCCCGGTCTTGCCCGGCATGCGGATGTCGAGGAAGGTCAGGTCCGGCTTGAGCTGCTCGACCAGTTCCACCGCTTCCTCGCCGTTCTTGGCTTCGCCAATGATGTCGAGCTCCGGCCAGGCCTCGGACAGGCGCAGGCGCAGCTGGTCGCGCATGAGTCGTTCGTCATCGGCGATGATCGCGGTAGGTGCGGTAGGCATGCTTGTCCCTGTAGCTATGTGATTATTGATTGATTATTCAATGAAACAGCGCGGCAGGCAAGCTCCTGGGGAGGCGCCGGCCCGCAGCCATGCACGGCGGGTCAGCCCGCCCTGGCGAGCTGGTAAGGCACCTCGATCATGGCGATCACGCCGCTCGGGCTGTTGGCCGCGATGTGCAGCTGGCCGGCGTCGCCGTGCAGCAGCTTGAGGCGGTCGCGGATGGTCTGCAGCCCGAGGCCGGTGCCGTCGCTCGGCACCACCCCGAAGCCGACGCCGTCGTCGGTGACGGTGACGAGCAGCTTGCTGTCGACCACTTCGGCCTGGATCTTGAGGGTGCCGCCTTCCGGCTTGCATTCGAGGCCGTGCTTGATCGCGTTCTCGACCATCGACTGCAGCATCATCGGCGGGAAGGCCGCGCTGCGCAGGCCCTCCGGCACCTGCATCACCACCGTCAGGCGCTCTTCCATGCGCATCTTGAGCAGGGCCAGGTAGGCCGTGACCATGTCCACCTCGCGCCCGAGGCCGGTGACGACGGCGTTGTCGCGCATCTGCGGCAGCACCGCGCGCAGGTACTGGATCAGGCTGCGCTGCATGGCCGAGGCGCGCGGCGGGTCGACCTGGATCAGGTGCTCGACCGAGGCCAGGGTGTTGAACAGGAAGTGCGGCTCGACCTGGGCCTGCATCATCTGCATCCTGGTTTCCGACAGCTGGCGCTGCATGGCTTCGCGCTCGGCCGCCGCGTTGGCCAGCTGGGATTGCGCTTCGGCGCGCTTCTTGCCGCCGACCAGGGCCTTGGTGCCGAACAGGGCCAGCACGAACAGCAGCACGAAGTTCATGAACCAGGTCGACGCCTGCTTGTGGTAGCGCGACACCTTCTGCTCGGCGGCGTCTTCCACGGCGGCGTCGATCGCGTTCGACAGTTCTTCGCTGATCTGCGGCGGCAGTTCGATGTGGACCGATTCGCCGCTGCTGCCCGCGGCCGCGGCGGGCGGCGCGCTCGGCGCCGGCGGCGCCGACGGGACGGATGGCGCATCGGGCGCGTCGGGTGCGCCTTCGGGATCCGGCGGCGCGGGCGGCTCCGGCGGCGTCGCGTTGCGCGGCCGGTTACGCGGATGGAAACGGATGCCGCTCTCGTCGATCAGGATGGCGGCGTCGCCGCCGCGCCGCTCGCGTTCGGCGCGCGACACGTATTCTTCGGCGGGCCCGGAGAACAGTTCCTCCTGCAGGATGGCGCCGGCGGTCAGGGTCAGGATCGCAAACAGGAAAAACTTCCACCACGACAGCTGGGTAACCCAGGTCGCCACGGCATCGAAGCCGCGGTAGAGCCACGACAGGACGCTCGAGAAATAATGCGGATTGGTGTTCCTGGCTTGCATATCGATCTTCGCTATTGGTGCAAGCGGCGAGTGTACCTCGTCGCCACCTGCGCGTGCCGGAAATACAATATTGCCGGCATCTACGACTGTTGGGATGATGCAACTTTACGCCTTGCCGCCACTGGCGGCCAGCGCCGTGCGACAGTCTGCACGATCCGGGGAATGGATTGCGTCCAGCTTTGCCAGGATGCGCCATCGCAAATGCTGACAGGCGGAAACGTTGCAAGGTATGATTCTTTGGACCGCAGTTTCGCTTTCCGACTCCAGAAAGGAAGTGCCGATGTCAGCCGACCAGCAAAAATTCCGACTCGTAACCCGCAGCGACTTCGACGGCCTGGTGTGCGCGGTGCTGCTCAAGCACCTCGACCTGATCGACGACATCCTGTTCGTGCATCCGAAAGACATGCAGGACGGCAAGATCGCGATCAGCGGACGCGACATCACGACCAACCTGCCTTATGTGCCGGCGGCCCACCTGGTGTTCGACCACCACCTGTCCGAGACCATCCGCAACACGGGCAGGCGCGACAACCACGTCATTCATCCCGAGGCGCCCTCGGCGGCGCGGGTGGTCTACGACCACTACGGCGGCGCCCGTACCTTCCCGGCCGCCTGGAACGAGATGATGGCGGCGGTCGACAAGGGCGACTCGGCCCGCTTCTCGCGCGAGGAGGTGCTGTTCCCGCAGGGCTGGAACCTGCTGAACTTCCTGATGGACGCGCGCACCGGCTTGGGCCGCTTCCACGACTTCCGCATCTCCAATTACCAGCTGATGATGGCCCTGATCGATTACTGCGCGGAGCATCCGATCGAGAAAATCATGGAACTGCCCGACGTACGCGAGCGCACCACGCTGTACTTCGAGCACAGCGAGCGTTGCAAGGAGCAGATCCGGCGCTGCGCCCGCGTCCACAAGAACCTGGTGGTGCTCGACTTGCGCAGCGAAGAGGTGATCTATGCCGGGAACCGCTTCATCATCTACGCCCTGTTCCCCGAGACGAATATCTCGATCCACGTGCTGTGGGGCGTCAGGCAGCAGAACACGGTATTTGCCACCGGCAAGTCGATCCTGAACCGGACCTCGAACACCAACATCGGCGCCCTGATGCTGGAATACGGCGGGGGCGGGCACGAGAACGCCGGTACCTGCCAGGTGGACAACGAGCTGGCCGAGGACGTGCTCGGCGCCCTCGTCAACCGCATCAACAAGGACGGTTGAGCGGAAAGCTCAGGCGCCCTTAATGGCCGGCGCGGCGTGCGCCGATTCGGATACAACCGAGGGCGGCGCAGGTCACCGCGGCGCCGAGCGCCAGGCCGCCGACCATCCCGGCTACGCCGATCGGGGCGGCGAGCCAGGCCAGCATGTAGCCGAGTCCGCCCAGCACCAGCGCCCAGCCGGCGAAGCGGCGCGCGGCCTGGTCGGCGCCCGGGGAGGCGCAGCGCATGCGCGCCGCCAGCGCTTTCGGAATGGCATTCGCATACACCACCACGATTGCGCCCAGCAGGACGCCGGCAAGGCGCCGCGCCCATTCCGGATCGAGGTAGGCCGGCGCGGCCCAGGCCAGAAGGGCGGATGCACCGAGGATGCAGGCAGCCGCCAGCACGGCGCGGCACAGGTGGGAAAGACGGGACGACGGCTTCATGCTTACTCCTTCGTTGGTGGAACAGCGGGGGGCTCCGGCCGGGTGAGGTTCAGCCCGAAGGCTTGCGCAAATCCCAGCAGGGCGTCTTCCAGCACCGACAGCCTGAGGCGGTAGGTGATGGTGCGGCCGTGTTTTTCCGGCGCGATCAGCCCGGCCGCGACCAGCACGGCAAAGTGGGCCGACATCGTCGGTTTCGACACGTCGAACAGGTCGGCCAGTTCGCCGGCGCCCATCGGCCCCTTCTGGAGGTGCTCGAGGACAGCGCGGCGGGTCGGATCGGACAGGGCTTTGAAAACGGAAGTCATGATCGATTGTTAGCTAAATATCGAACTATTGCAAGAAGTTTGATGCGGCTGCGTTGCAAAAATGCGGGGAGGGTAGGCCTCAGGCCTGGTGGCGCTGGCCGAGCATCTCGCGCACCGCCTCGGGCAGCAATGGCTCGCTGAACCATTGCCCTTGCAGCTGGTCGCAGCCGTGCGAGCGCAGGAATTCCACCTGGGCCTCGGTCTCGACCGCTTCGCCCACCACCGCCAGGTCGAGGTTGTGGCCGATGTCGATCAGGGTCTTGGCCAGCCGGCTGCCGCTGCCGCCGCTGTCGCCCTCACGGGCGATCTCGTGTACCGCCGCCTTTGAAAGCTTGACCTGGCGTACCGACAGCTGGCGCAGGAAGGACAGGTCGGAAATCCCCTTGCCGAACTCGTCGAGCGAGAGCGCCACGCCGACCTCGCGCAGCTGGGCCGACAGGTCGCGCCCCAGGCCCGGATTGCGGATCAGGTCGGCCTCGGGGATCTCGATCTCCAGGCTGCCGGGCGGCAGCGCGTAGCGTCCCATGCGTTCGGCCAGGCCGGGGATGAAGCCGTGCTGACTGTACTCGCGGTGCGAGACGTTCACTGACACCGGCAGGCCGGTATAGCCGAGCTGGCGCAGCTCCTGCAGGAAGGCGCAGGCCTGGTCCAGCACCCAGTTGCCGATCTCGATCATCTTGCCCGATTCCTCGGCCTCGGCCAGGAAGTCGGCCGGCAGCATGATGCCGTGCTTCGGGTGGCGCCAGCGCAGCAGCGCCTCGAAGCCGCGCACCTTGCCGCTCTTCGCGTCCATGCGGGGCTGGAACAGCAGGAACAGCTCGTCGTGCTCGAGGGCGCTGCGGATGCTGTCGGCCAGCGCGGCGCGCTTCTGGCTTGCCACACGCATCTCGGGCGAGTAGAAGTGCACGCCGCCGCCGTTGCCCTTGGCATGGTACATCGCCATGTCGGCCGCGTGCACCAGCTCGGCGGGGGTGGCGCCGTCCTGCGGGAACAGCGCCACGCCCAGGCTGGCGCCGACCGGGATCTCGTTGCCGCCGAAGGCCACCGGCATCGTCATCGCGCGCCGCAGGCGCTCGGCCATGCGCAGCGTGAAGCGTACCGAGGGCTGGTCGACCAGTACCAGCACGAACTCGTCGCCCGACATGCGCGCCACCGTGTCGCTGTCGCGCACCGCCGACAGCAAGCGGCGTCCGACCACCTTGAGCACCATGTCGCCGGCCTCGTGGCTGAAGGTGTCGTTGACGATCTTGAAGTTGTCCAGGTCGACCAGGATCACCGACACCATCGCTCCGTGGCGCTGGGCCAGGTGCACCGCGTGGTCGAGGCGGTCCCACAACAGGTTGCGGTTAGCCAGTCCGGTGAGGTGGTCGTGGTTGATCTCGTGCTCGAGGTGCTCGGTGCGCTGCTTGGTGGCGGTGACGTCCTGCAGGATGCCGATGAAGTGGGTGACCTCGCCGTGCTCGTCGCGCACCGGGGTGATGGAGAGGTCGTTCCAGAAGAGTTCGCCGTTCTTGCGCATGTTGCGGAAGACCACGTTGACCGGGCGTCGCTCGGCCAGGGCCAGGCGCACCTGGCTGCGCTCGTTGGTATCGAGCTTGGGCGCCTGCATGAAGCGGGCATCGCGCCCGATCGCTTCAATGGCCGGATAGCCGGCGATGTGCTCGAAGGCCGGGTTGACGTATTCGATGATGTTGTCGCGCCCGGCGCAGCGGGTGATGACGATGCCGTTGCTGGCCGCGTGCAGCGCACGCTCGCGCAGGAGCAGCTGGAGCTCCTTCTCGCGCCGCTTGGCGATGCTGAGGCCCATCCCGAACAGGTAGCGGTCGCCGTTGCAGCCGACACGCGCGCCGCCGACGATGACCGGCGTCTCGCGCCCGCTGCGCGACACGTAGTTCATCTCCATCGCCACCTCGGCGCCTTCGTCGAACACGCGGCGGAAGTTTTCCATGGCCTGCTTGCGTTCGCGCGGCTCGAACATCTCGAACACATGGGCGGCGGCGAGCTCGTCCGGCGTCATTTCGGTCATGCGTTCGAGGTTTGCGTTCCAGAGGATGAAGCGGCCGTCACGATTGATTGCGTAAAACGTACCGGGCAGCAGGTCGACCACGTCGGAGAGAGGGGTATTGCCGACCCGCTCGGATTCGGAGAGCGCATCGGCAGGGGCGATGAGGACGGAGGCGCTCCAGCCCTGCGGCTCGTCGCGCGCGTCGTACTGGCGCAGCAGGCCCAGGGTGGCCAGGCCCTCGCGTCCGCCTGCGAAGCGCATCCGCAGCTTGGCCCCGCCGGCGGCAGCCAGGGCCGGCCAGCCGGGTTTGCCGTCGCCGCCGGCGATGAGCTCGAGGATCTCGCGTCCCCGCGCCTGCGCCGAGGTCCAGCCGAACAGCGCCGCACAGGCGGGGTTCCAGGTCACGACCTTGCCCTCGTCATCGGTCAGGAAACAGACCTGCGCGGACGCTTCGATGGTGGACATGCCGGGGACCCTTCGCGAAAAACGCTCTTGGGGTGATCAGATTACACGCCTTCGCTTATGTGCGGCGCATAAAGCACAAAGCCACGGCGGACCGTGGCTTTGGAGATATGGAACGGCAAGCGAAGGCTGTATCAGGCCGCGACGGTTTCCTGCTTCGGCGGCAGCGCGATCTCGTTGTTCACGCTGAACTGGTAATCCTCGAAGACGTGCTGGGCCGACAGGATCTGGTAGCTGCCGTCCGCCAGGCGGTGGGTGGTGTCCTTCAGGCGGTAGGTGAAGTGGCCACAGGTCCAGCAGTTGAAGTTGCGCATGTGGGTGCACAGGCAGGTCTTGTCGAACACCGTGATGTTCTTGCCGTCCGGGCTGGCCTGCACTTCGCGGTTGTACGAGTTGATGTAGGCGCAGTTGCCGGTGGCGTCCAGCAGGTAGCCGTAGGACTCGCAGCCGGGGCGGATGCCGGAGCCGATCGCCGGCGTGCTCTTGAGCATACGCATCGGGTAGCCGGTCGGCGACACGCCGTTGACGATGATGTCTTCCTCGCTGGCGCGGAAGTATTCCTGCTTGACCGCATCCGGCATGCCGCACTCGTGGGTGACGGTGAAGCGGGTCGCCACCTGCACGCCACCGGCGCCTTTTTCCAGGAAGGAGACCGCGTCCGAGCCGGTGAAGATGCCGCCCGCGGCGATCACCGGGATGTCGAGCTGCTGCTCGCGCATGTAGGCATGGATCTCGTCCATGATGGTGTGCAGGTCGTACTGCTTCCAGTCGTCGATGCCGAAGCCGAGGTGGCCGCCGGCCAGCGGGCCTTCGACGATGATGTAGTCGGGCAGGCGGTTCAGGCGCGACACCTTTTTCAGGAACAGCTGCAGTGCGCGCACCGAGGACACGATGATGCCCAGGAAGGTAGAGCGAAAGCGCGGGTGGTCCTTGATCAGCTCGAAGGAACCCAGGTGCAGGCCGGCCGACATGGTGATGCCATCGATGCCGGCGTCCATCGCAGCCGACAGGCGGGTGCGCAGGGTTTCCTTGGGCGCGTTCATGGTCAGCTTTTCCATGCAGTTCACGAAGATCAGGCCATCGCCTTTTTTCGCTTCCATGGTCGAGCCCACGTGCAGGCGGGTCGCTTCGGCCAGGCGGTCGAGGTCGAACTGGACCACCGCCTTGTTCATGTTGTTGATGTTGAACTTGTAGAGCTTGGTCTTGTCCTTGACGAAGGTGGTGTCGAACTTGCGGTCCGACACGTCCTGCACCATCGCATCCGAGATGTGACCGATACCGCCGAGGCGGGCGGCCTCGAGGGCCAGTTCGGAGGTCGAGATGTCCACGCCCATCCCGCCGATCATGATGGGCACATATTCCTTGTTGCCCAGCTTCAGGCGGAAATCATCAACACGTTTCATTGCAATCCTTAAACCGCCGTAGTTCCCTACGCGTACATATGCATCGACAAGCCGCGCCCGTGCGCGGCCGTCATTCTACCCCAAGGCGGGGCGGGGTTTGCGCAGCCAATATAGCTGCGGAGAAGCTCGCGTCAATCGCGGAAGTTGTTGAAGGCCAGCGGCAGGTCCTGCACGTCCTTGCGCAGCAACGCCATGGCGGCCTGCAGGTCGTCGCGCTTGGCGCCGGTGACGCGCACCGATTCGCCCTGGATGCTGGCCTGCACCTTCATCTTGCTTTCCTTGATGAGCTTGGTAATCTTCTTCGCGTCTTCGGTCTCGATGCCGTTGCGCACCTTGATGACCTGCTTGACCTTGTCGCCGCCGATCTTCTCGACCTTGCCTTCGTCGAGGAAGCGCACGTCGACCTTGCGCTTGGCCATCTTGTTGATCAGGACGTCCTTGACCTGGCCGAGCTGGAAATCGGAATCGGCGAACAGGGTCAGTTCCTTTTCCTTTTGCTCGACATTGGCCGAGCTGCCCTTGAAGTCGAAGCGGGTGGTGATTTCCTTGTTCGATTGTTCGACGGCATTCTTCACTTCGACCATGTCTGCTTCGCAGACAACATCAAACGATGGCATGGCGGTTTCCTTTTTTCTTGGTATTGCTAAATAGATGAATCCCTCTATTTTAACGGACAACGCCTCCCGCAGGCCACCAGATTTGCCCGCATGGCAAGGGTCCGGGGCAGGCTTGCCCCTATAATGTCCAAAAAACACCCTGATGCCATGCAAGCCGACCTGCCCATCCTCGACGATTTTTCCCTCGCTTCCCTGAACACCTTCCGCATCCCGGCGCGCGCCCGTCATTACCTGCGGGTTGACGGCGCGGCGCAGCTCGAGGCCGTACGGCGCGACCCGCTGCTTGCCGGCTTGCCGCGCCTGGTGCTGGGTGGCGGCAGCAACCTGCTGTTCACCCGCGACTTCGACGGTATCGTCCTGCACATGGCGGGCCAGGGCAAGGAGCTGCTGGGCGAGCAGGACGGCCGCATCCTGGTGCGGGCCCAGGCGGGCGAGGGTTGGCACGCCTTCGTCCAGTGGACCCTTGCCCAGGGCCTGGGCGGGCTGGAAAACCTGTCCCTGATCCCCGGCACGGTCGGGGCGGCGCCGATCCAGAACGTGGGGGCGTACGGGACGGAAACCAAGGACGTCTTCCATTCCCTGAGCGCCTATGACATGGCCAGCGGCGAAGTGCGCACGCTGGACGCGGCCGCCTGCCGCTTCGCCTACCGCGACAGCATCTTCAAGCATCCGGAAGGGCGCGAACTGGTGGTGCTGGACGTCACCTTCGCCCTGCCGGCGGCCTGGACGCCGAACCTGCGCTATGCCGAGTTGGCCAGGGCGGTGGAAGAGGCCGGATTGACCGAGCCGACGCCGCAGGACATCGGGCGCATGGTCGAGGCGATCCGGCGGCGCAAGCTGCCTGACCCAGCCGAGATCGGCAATGCGGGCAGCTTCTTCAAGAACCCGGTCGTGAGCAGCGAGCATTGCGCGCGCTTGCTGGCCGAATTTCCGCAGCTGGTGCACCATGCGCAGGCGGACGGCAGCGAAAAGCTGGCGGCCGGCTGGCTGATCGACCAGTGCGGCTGGAAGGGCCGGGTGCTGGGCGCGGCGGGCGTGTACCCGAAACAGGCGCTGGTGCTGGTCAACCTGGGCGGCGCCCAGGGCGAGGACGTGGTGCGGCTGGCGCGCGCGATCCAGGAGGACGTCAAGGCGAAATACGGCGTGGAACTCGAACCGGAACCGGTGTTTATCTAGGATCTTTGTGACCGCAACACTTTAGTTCAACACCTTAGTCCAGCAGCATCAGCCCGTCGTTCCGGCGGAGGCCGGAACCCAATTTTGCACGCGTTCCAGCTGCTCAACAAACTTGGGCACCGGCCTTCGCCGGTGCGACGGTTTTTCGGATAGTGGACAAAAGGAACGGAGGCAGCATGATCAAGGCAGTCGTGACGGGCCACAGCCGTGGCCTGGGGGCCGCGGTGGCGGCGGAACTGGTGGCGCGCGGCATCCCCGTACTGGGGTTGGCGCGCGGACATGCGGAAATCGGCGAGGGCATGGAACAGGCCGTGGTCGACCTGGGCGACGCCCAGGCGCTGGCCGCCTGGCTGGGCGGGCACACGCTGCGCTCCTTCCTGGCCGGCTGCGACACGGCGCTGCTGGTCAACAATGCCGGCGTGGTGACGCCGGTGGGGCCGCTGGCCGAGCAGGACCCGGCGGCGGCGCTGCGCGCGGCCATCCTGAACGTCGGCGCGCCGCTGGCCTTGTCCGCAGCCTTCGTGCAGGCCGCGCCGCAGGCCGAGCGGCGCATCCTGCACATCTCGAGCGGGGCCGGGCGCAGCGCCTATCCAGGCTGGAGCGTCTACTGCGCCACCAAGGCCGCGCTCGACCAGCATGCGCGCGCGGTGGCGCTCGACGGCGACCCGCGGGTGCGCTGCGTCAGCCTGGCGCCGGGGGTGATCGATACCGACATGCAGGCCGAGATCCGGGCGACGCCGGATGAAAAATTCCCGCTCAAGCAGCGCTTCGTCGACATGAAGGAGGGCGGGGTACTGGTCTCGCCGGGCGCTTGCGCCGCGAAGCTGGTGGATTGCCTGCTGTCCAAGCGCTTCGGGCACGAGCCGGTCGACGATCTGCGCAACAGCGCTTAGTTACTGCCAGGCTAGCATCGTTTCGAACAGGTCGGCCGGCACCGGCCGCGAAAACAGATAGCCCTGGGCATAGTCGCAGCCGGCGCGGCTCAGGGCGAGGCACTGCTCCGGCGTCTCCACGCCCTCGGCGATGACCTTCAGTCCCAGCTTGTGGGCCATCACGATGATGGTCTCGGTGATCGTGCGGCTGAAGTTGTCGTGCACCAGTTCCTTCACAAAAGACTGGTCGATCTTCAGGTAGTCGATGTCGAGCCGCTTCAGGTAGCTCATCGAGGAGTAGCCGGTGCCGAAGTCGTCGATCGACACCTGCATGCCGCTCGACTGCAGCGCCGCCAGCTTGGCCAGCACCGTGTCCGACAGGTTCAGCAGCAGGCCTTCGGTGATCTCGACGTTAATGCAGCGCGGACCGAGGCTGATCTCGTCCAGGTGGGCCACCCAGTCGGCGGCATCAAGCTGGGACTGGAACTGCACCGGCGACTTGTTGATGCTGACCTGGAAGTCGCGCGCCAGCATGTCCGACCAGCGCTTCGAATAGTGGGCCGCGGTGCGGAACACCCAGTCGCCAATCTCGTGGATCAGGCCGGATTCCTCGGCGACGCCGATGAAGGTATCCGGCGACAGCAGGGCGCCGGAAGCATGGCGCCAGCGCAGCAGGGCTTCGGCCTTGACGATCCGGTTCGACGACAGGTCGACGATCGGCTGGAAATACAGTTCCAGCTGCTTGCCGGGGACGGCATTGCGCAGTTCGGCGAGCAGCTTGAGGCGCCGGATCGCGGCCGCCTGCATGTTCGCTTCAAAGAAGGTCAGCTGGTTGCGCCCGGCGGACTTGGAGCGGTACATGGCGTGGTCGGCATTGCGCATCAATTCTTCCGGGTCGCGCGCGTCCTCGGGATAGCGGGCGATGCCGATGCTGCCGGCGATGTACAGCAGCTCCTGCTGGATCGGAAAGGGCTGGGCGAGCGCATCCAGGATCGCCTGCGCGACCGCCTCGACGTGGGCCAGCTCGCGCGTTTCGCTCAGGATCACCGTGAATTCGTCGCCGCCGAGGCGCGCCACCGTGTCGCCCTTGCGCACGCAGGCCTGGATGCGCTGCGCCGCCTCGACCAGCAGCAGGTCGCCGGCGTCGTGGCCGAGCAGGTCATTGACCTCCTTGAAGCGGTCGAGGTCGATGAACAGCAGGGCGACTTCGCCGCGCTCGTCCTCGGCGCGCCGGATCGCCTGCTCGAGGCGGTCGCGGAACAGGGCCCGGTTCGGCAGGCCGGTCAAGGTATCGTAGTGGGCGCGCCGTTCGAGCTTTTCGGTGAACTGGCGGATGGTTTCTTCGCTGTGCTTGCGGCTGCTGATGTCGTCGATGAAGCCATACCAGATGGTGGCGCCGTCAAGGCCCGGGGATGGCGTCGCGATCACTTCGCGCCAGCAGTGCCCGCCGTCGGGCAGCTCGACCTGGAACTCGGCCCGCAGCGGCTGCATGCCGGCAGCCGAGCGCTCCAGGGCGCGGCGCAGGCGGACCCGGTGCTGCGGCACGATGCGCTCCGCCAGGCAGCCGAGGTCGGCCTGGATGGCGCTCGGCGCCAGTTCGAACAGCGTGTGCGCCATGTCGCTGATGAAGGGGCAGGCGAAGCTGCCGTCGGCGCGGTGCTCCAGTTCGAACAGGGCGCCCGGGACCTGCTGCGCCAGCTGGGCGAGCCGCTCGTGGCTCTTCTCCAGCGCCTGCCGCATGCGGTAGGCCTCGGTGATGTCGGTGATGGTGCCGATCATGCGCAGCGGCTGCCCCTGCGCATCGCGCGCGACGATGCTGCCGCGCGAGCGCACCCGGATCCAGTCGCCGGTGAAGCGGCGGATCCGGTATTCGCAGGTGTAGAGGGCTTCGTTGCCGGCCAGGTAGCGCTCGATGCAGCGCCGTACGTGGGCGTTGTCGTCGGGGTGGATGCGGGTGGTCCAGATCTTCGGCGTGGCGCCGTCCGGGTTGCCGCTGGCGCCCATGATCTCCTTCCACTTGGCCGAAAAGGTGACCGAATTCTCGTCCATCCGCCAGTCCCAGACGCCTTCGCCGGTCCCGTTCAGGGCCAGCACCAGTCGCTCTTCCTCGCGCCGCAGCGACTCGGCCAGCCGCCCCTGGGTGGCGAAGGCTTCCTCCAGCGCACGGTGGGCCTGCTGCAGCTTTTCCTCGCGATTGATGACGTCGGAAATGTCGTGCACGGTGCCGACCAGGTCGGTGCAGCGGCCCGCCGCGTCGAACACCGGCGTGATCGAGACCCGTCCCACCTTGCGGCCGGCCGGGTAGTCGCTGTGCTCTTCCCAGCGCTGGGTCTGGCCGGTGCGGATCGCGGCGCGGTAATGTTCGAGCACCATCGACAGCGAAGGTTCGGGGATGACTTCGTCGACGGTCTTGCCGATGACCTGTTCGGGCGTGAGCTGGGTGGCCTTGTAGAAGGCCGGGTTGACGTAGGTAAAGCGAAAGGTATCCCTTCCCTCGACCGCGTACTGGTAGACGACGTCCTCGATGTTGCGGTAGATGATGGCGATCGCGTCGGCCTGGGGCGTGGCCGGCCGCGCGGCGGGCGGGCTTGTCCTTGGGCCGCCGCTGACATGCGCCTGGAAGCTGTCGGTGTCGTCGTCGGGGGACATGGGCGCTCGATGGTGGGCAGGACCGGATATTCTAGCGCGAAGGAGAGGAACGGGCTGTTCTGGTGTTCAGGCGGCAATAGTGGGGTAGAGATCGTGCCAGGCGGGGTTGGTGGTTTGGATGAGGTTGATTTTCCAGTCGCGCGGCCATTCTTTGATTTGTTTTTCGCGTGTGATGGCCGAGATAATCTCGGAATGGGCTTCATACCAGACCAGCTGTCTCACCTTGTATTTCTTTGTGAAACCGGCAATGAACCCTTCCTTGTGTTGCCAGACGCGCTGGACCAGGTTGGCGGTGACACCAATGTAAAGTGTGCCGTATGGCCGGCTGGCAAGGATGTAGACGTACGAGGATTTTTCCATCGACGTATCCTCGGTCCAGCGTCTGGGCGGGATGCTGAGGGTACTCAAAGGAACTTGGGTTCCGGCCTTCGCCGGAACGACGGTTTCAAGGGCGACACTAAAGATATCGCACCGAAATTAGCACCTATAGCCCGTCGTTCCGGCGCAGGCCGGAACCCAATTCAGAAGCATTTAAGTAAAGCAAGTTAGCACTGGCAGCCCGTGCATATCGCCCGGTACCCATGAAAAAAGCCGCCTGATGAGGCGGCTTTCGAGGGGGGAAATAACGCTTACTTGCCGCGGGCCGCGCGTGCCTTGGCGGCGATGCGCATGCGCAGCGCGTTCAGCTTGATGAAGCCGCCCGCGTCCGCCTGGTTGTAGGCGCCGCCGTCTTCATCAAACGTAGCGATGTTCATGTCGAACAGCGAATCGGTCTTCGAATCGCGCGAGACCACGATCACGTTGCCCTTGTAGAGCTTCACGCGCACCCAGCCGTTCACGGTCTGCTGGGTATGGTCGATCAGGGTCTGCAGCGCGACGCGCTCCGGTGCCCACCAGTAGCCGTTATAGATCAGCGACGCATAGCGCGGCATCAGGTCGTCCTTCAGGTGCGCCACTTCGCGGTCCAGCGTGATCGATTCGATCGCACGGTGGGCCTTGAGCATGATGGTGCCGCCCGGGGTCTCGTAGCAGCCGCGCGACTTCATGCCGACGTAGCGATTTTCCACCAGGTCGAGGCGGCCGATGCCGTGCTTGCCGCCCAGGCGGTTCAGCTCGGTCAGGACTTCGGCGGCGCTCATGCGCTTGCCGTTCAGGGCCACGATGTCGCCCTTTTCGTATTCGATGTCGAGGTACTCGGCTTCGTTCGGCGCCTGTTCCGGCGACACCGACCAGCGCCACATCGATTCCTCGGCTTCCGCACTCGGGTTCTCCAGGTGGCGGCCTTCAAAACTGATGTGCAGCAGGTTGGCGTCCATCGAGTAGGGCGCGCCGCCGTTCTTGTGCTTCATGTCGATCTCGATGCCGGCATCTTCCGCGTACTTCAGCAGCTTCTCGCGCGACAGCAGGTCCCACTCGCGCCACGGGGCGATGATCTTGACGTCGGGTTTCAGCGCGTAGGCGCCCAGTTCGAAACGCACCTGGTCGTTGCCCTTGCCGGTCGCGCCGTGCGAGATGGCGTCGGCGCCGGTCTCGTTGGCGATCTCGATCAGGCGCTTGGCGATCAAGGGACGCGCGATCGAGGTGCCCAGCAGGTATTCGCCTTCGTACACGGTGTTCGCGCGGAACATCGGGAACACGAAGTCGCGCACGAATTCTTCGCGCACGTCGTCGATGTAGATGTTCTCCGGCTTGATGCCGAACTTGATCGCCTTGGCGCGCGCAGGTTCCAGTTCTTCGCCCTGGCCGAGGTCGGCGGTGAAGGTGACGATTTCGCAGTTGTAGTGATCCTGCAGCCATTTCAGGATGACCGAGGTATCGAGGCCGCCGGAGTAGGCGAGGACTACTTTTTTAATGTCGCTCATGGAAGATTCCAGTGTGGAGGGGGAGGTGGGGTCGGGATGGTCAGCCGGCCCTTGCGGGCCGACGATCAAACTAAAGGTTGTGGATGATGAAATTACTTGTCTTCGATACGGCCGAGCAGCAGGTACTCGATCAGGGCTTTCTGCACGTGCAGGCGGTTTTCCGCCTCGTCCCAGACGACCGACTGCGGGCCGTCGATGACGCCGGCCGATACTTCTTCGCCGCGGTGCGCCGGCAGGCAGTGCATGAACAGGGCGTCGGAGGCAGCGCGCGCCATCTTGGCTTCGTCGACGATGAAGCCGTCGAAGGCCTTCATGCGCTCGGCGTTTTCCTTTTCGTAGCCCATGCTGGTCCAGACGTCGGTGTTGACCAGGTGTGCGCCTTCGCAGGCGTCCGACGGGTTGTCGAACAGCGTGTAGCGCTGGGTGGACACCAGCTTCGGATCCAGGTCGTAGCCCTTCGGCGTGGAGACATTCAGGTGGAAGCCGAACACCTCGGCCGCCTGCAGCCACGAGTACAGCATGTTGTTGGCGTCGCCGATCCAGGCCACCGTCTTGCCGGCGATCGGGCCGCGGTGCTCGTAGAAGGTGAAGATGTCGGCCAGCACCTGGCAGGGATGGTGTTCGTTGGTCAGGCCGTTGATGACCGGGACGCGCGAATTGGCGGCGAAGCGTTCGATGATCTCCTGGCCGAAGGTGCGCACCATGATGATGTCGCACATGCGCGACATGACCTGGCCCGCGTCTTCCACCGGCTCGCCGCGGCCCAGCTGGCTGTCGCGGGTGTTCAGGTAGATCGCGGCGCCGCCCAGCTGGTGCATGCCGGCTTCAAAGGAAAGCCGGGTACGGGTCGAGCTCTTCTCGAACACCATCACCAGGGTGCGGTCGACCAGCGGGTGGTAAACCTCGTAGGCCTTGAACTTGCGCTTGATGACCTTCGCGCGCTCGATGACGTATTCGAATTCGTCCGCGCTGAAGTCGGAGAACTGCAGGAAATGCTTGATGGGCTTTGCGACTGGCATATCGTCTTTGCTTGAGTGTTATCCCTTGAATTATAAGGGTTTTTGCTTTCCCTTAGGGAAAGCGGATGAAAAAGTCAATAGAGGGTCTGCGACGATTCGTGCAGCAGCTGCGCATACAGCTCGTGGCGCATCTTCGCGATCCTGCCTTCCGCGACCGCGCCCAGCACCGCGCATTGCGGCTCGGCCAGGTGGCGGCAATTGTAGTACTTGCAACCGCCGAGATAAGGCTTGAACTCCACAAAAGCGCGTTCCAGCATGCCTTCGGTCAGATGGTACAGCCCGAATTCCTGGAAGCCCGGCGAATCGATGATCGACGCGCCGCCGGGCAGCCAGTACAGGCGCGTGAAGGTGGTAGTGTGCTTGCCGGTGTCCAGGGCTTCCGAGATCTCGCGCACGGCGATGTCGGCGTCCGGCACCAGCAGGTTGATCAGGGACGACTTGCCCATGCCCGACTGGCCGATGAAGATCGACGACTGCCCGGCCAGCAGGGGCATCAGGGTCTCGACCGCGTGCTCGGGCCGTTCGCGGGCCGACAATTCGTGCACCGGATAGCCGAGCGAGGCATACAGGCCGGCGCGCTCGCGGGCGCGGGCCAGCGGCGGCTCCACGTCGACCTTGTTCAGGATGATGTGGGCCTCGATCCCGGCCGCCTCGGCCGCCACCAGCGAGCGCGAGACCAGGTCGTCGGCGAAGCTCGGCTCGGTGGCGACGACGATGAACAGGCGCGAGATGTTCGCCGCCAGCAGTTTCGACTTGTACTGGTCCGAGCGGTAGAGCAGGGTAGTGCGGTCGGCGATCTTCTCGATCACGGCCTGGTCGTTCGACGTGCGCTTGAGAATCACGACGTCGCCCACCGCCACATTGGTTTTCTTGCCGCGCGTGACGCACTGCAGCTTCTCGCCGTTCGCATCGGCCAGGTAATGGCGGCCGTGGGCCGCGATGATGGTGCCGGTCAACTCGCTCATGCGCTCGGGCCTTGCACGTAGATCGCGTCCGCCCGGGCGGCGCAAATGAAATCGTTGTCGCTCAGCGCGCCGCCGGCCGAGTGGGTGGTGTACGCCACCGTGCAGCGGCGGTAGCCGACCGTCATCTCGGGATGGTGGTTCTGGGCTTCGGCCATGGCTGCTATCGCGTTCACGAAATCGATGGTAGCGCGGTAGTTCGCAAACGTGAACGTGCGCGCAATCGTGCCGTCGATGGCCTGCCATTCGGGCACATCGCGCAGGCGCGTCTGAATCGTGGCCGGGTCCAGCGCCGGCGCGCCGTGAGTGCAGTGTTGGTCAATGAGCTTCATGCGGCCGTCATGGTCAGGTGTTTCACCCGCACCGAAGCCGGCGGGTGCGAATCGTAGAAGCTTGAATACAGCGGGTCCGGCGTCAGGGTCGAGGCGTTGTCCTCGTACATCTTGACCAGGGCCGACACCAGGTGGCTGCTATCGGTATGTTTGGCGGCGAAGGCGTCCGCCTCGAACTCGTGCTTGCGCGAGGTGATGGAGCTGAGCGGCGAGAGCACGAAGGTGAACACCGGCAGCACCAGCGCGAACAGGATCAGGGCCATGCCGTCGTTCGACGCATTCATCATCGGCAGCACGCCCAGGCCGGTGTAGAACCAGGCCTGGTTCTTCAGGTAGCCCAGCAGCGCCAGGAATGCCAGCGACAGCGCGAACATCACCACGATGCGCTTGACGATGTGGCGCAGCTTGAAGTGGCCCAGTTCGTGCGCCAGCACGGCTTCGATCTCGTGCGGCTCGAGGCGCGACAGCAGGGTGTCGAAGAAGACGATGCGCTTGTTGCTGCCAAAGCCGGAAAAATAGGCGTTGCCGTGCGCGCTGCGCTTGCTGCCGTCCATGACGAACAGGCCTTTCGAGGCGAAGCCGACGCGCGCCATCAGGCCTTCGATGCGCTCCTTCAGGCTCACGTCCTCGAGCGGGGTGAACTTGTTGAACATCGGCGCGATCACGGTCGGATAAAGCACCATCATCAGGAGCTGGAAGCCGCTCCACACGCACCAGGCCCACAGCCACCACAGGTCGCCGCTACGCTCCATCAGCGCCAGGATCACCCACAGCAGCGGCAGGCCGATCACGGCGCCGAGGAGCAGGCCCTTGAACATGTCGGCGACCCACAGGCCGGGCGTCATCTTGTTGAAGCCGAAGCGCTGTTCCAGCACGAACTGGCGGTACCAGTCGAAGGGCAGGTCGAGCAGGCCGGAGGCGATCGCGAAGGCGACCACCAGGGCCATCTGGTGCGTCATGCCGGGGCCGGTGAGGCCCAGCAGCGAAACCGACAAGGCCTGCAATCCGCCCAGCAGGGTGAAGCCGATCAGCACCACGCCGCCCCACAGCATCGAGGCGATGCCGAGCCGGGTCCTGGCCACCGTATAGTCGGCCGCCTTCTGGTGCGCCGCGAGCGGCACCTTTGGCGCAAACTCGGCCGGTACGCTGGCGCGGTGGCGCAGCACATGCCGGATGTGCCGGTTGGCCAGCCAGAAGCGCACGCCCAAGGTCAGCGCAAAGAAAACGACGAACAAAACCGAAAACCCGAGTGAAGACATGCTGTGCCTGTGAGAAAATGCAGGATTGCGCGAAAAACGAATGCAGTATCGCTAATCGAAGAGAGAATTATGTCACAAGCTACACAAACCGAAGGCGCTGCCGCGCCTGTGCGCCCGAACGAATTCAACCTGGTCTGGCTCGACATGGAAATGACCGGCCTGGACCCGGACAACGACCGCATCATCGAGGTGGCGGTGGTCGTCACCGATGCCGACCTGAACATCATCGCCGAAGGTCCGGTGTTCGCCATCCACCAGTCGGACGAAACCCTGGACAAGATGGACAACTGGAACAAAGGCACCCACGGCCGCTCGGGCCTGATCGACCGCGTCAAGGCCTCGACCGTGACCGAAGCCCAGGCCGAGCTGGAGCTGATCGCCTTCCTGAAGCAGTACGTCCCGGCCAACAAGTCGCCGATGTGCGGCAACTCGATCTGCCAGGACCGCCGCTTCATGGCGCGCGGCATGCCCAAGCTGGAAGCCTTCTTCCACTACCGTAACCTGGACGTGTCGACCCTGAAGGAGCTGTGCCGCCGCTGGAAGCCCGAACTCGCCTCCGGCTTCAAGAAGCACCAGAAGCATACCGCGCTGGCCGACATCAATGAGTCGATCGAGGAGTTGCGCTACTACCGCGAGCACTTCATCAAGCTGTAAGCGCAACATGTGATGCATGCCTTGCCTGTTTTGCAGAAATGTATCGCAGGCAAGAAAAGCTGTGCGACAATCGGCCCATGTCCTCTCCCTCGCACACCATGGACGACGGCATGCGCATGCGCATCCGCCGTCATGACTGGCGCCAGACCCCGCTCGGTCCGCCCGAGGAATGGCCGCCGGCCCTGCGCACGGCCGTGGACATGGTGTTGCACTCGGCCTTCCCCATGTTCCTGGCCTGGGGCCCGGACCTGATCTTCCTCTACAACGACGCCTACGTGCCGCTGCTCGGGCAGAAGCACGGGCGCGCGCTCGGCGAACGCTTCTGCGACCTGTGGGCCGAGGTCTGGAAGGACATGGTGCCGCTGATCGACCGCGCCCTGTCGGGCAAGCCGGTCTACTTCGAAGACATGCCGATGACGGTGATGCGGCGCGGCTATCCGGAGCGCGCCACCTTCACCTTCTCGCATGCGCCCCTGATCGGCGACGACGGCCAGGTGGCGGGCCTGTTCTGCACCGTGATGGAAACCACGCGCCGCGTCGCCAGCGAGCGCCGCGCGGCCTTCGAGCTGACCGTGTCGGACGCGCTGCGCCCGCTCGCCTCGAGCGAGGAAGTGATCGCCACCGCCAGCGCGCTGCTGGGCGGCGAGCTGCATGCGGACCGGGTGGTGTACGCCGAGATGAACGAGGCGACAGGACGCTTCTCGGTGCCGCGCTGGTGGGCGCGCGACGACCGCAAATGGACGCAGCCCAGTTTCAGCCTCGAGGAATTCGGTCCCGCGGTGGGCGCGGCGCTGCGCGCGGGCGACGTGGTGCGCATCCACGACAGCGCGCGCGACGTGCGCACCATGGGCTACCGCAGCGCCTACATCGCCGACCGCATCGGTGCGCTGCTGGTGGTGCCGCTGGTCAAATCCGGCCGGCTGACGGCCTGCCTCGGCATCGATTGCCTGCTTGCGCGCCACTGGAGCGACGACGACCTGCAGCTGGCGCGCGACGTTGCCGAGCGTACCTGGGCGGCGGCCGAGACCGCGCGCGCCCAGGCCGCGCTGCGCGCCGAACGCGACCGCAGCCGCAACATCTTCGACACCATCGCCGAAGGCTTCGCGGTCTTCGACGCCGACTGGAACATCGTCGAGATGAACGCCGAGGGCCTGCGCCTGTCGCGGGCCACGGCGCTTGATGTCATCGGGCGCAATCACTGGGAAGTGTTCCCGCACACGGTCGACATGGAGCTTGGCCGCATGTACCGCGAGGTGATGCGCACCCGGGTCGCCTCGGCCGCCATCTATTCGCACACCTTCCCCGACGGCGAGCGCATCTGGACCGAGGTGCGCGCCTACCCGATGCAGGACGGCAGCATCGCCTCCTTCTTCCGCGACATCACCGACCGCAAGCTGGCCGAGGAAAAGCTGGTCGAGGCCGACCGCCGCAAGGACGAATTCCTGGCCATGCTGGCGCACGAGCTGCGCAACCCGCTGGCGCCGATCAGCGCCGCCGCCGAGCTGCTGCGCATCGGCACGCTGGGCGAGGAGCGGGTGCGCCAGAGCAGCAACATCATCGGGCGCCAGGTGCGCCACATGACGCGCCTGGTGGACGACCTGCTGGACGTCTCGCGGGTGACGCGCGGCCTGATCACGCTCGAGCGGGCCGAGGTCGGCATGCGCGGCGTGGTGCAGGAAGCGGTGGAGCAGGTCAGGCCGGCCATCGATGCCAGGCGCCAGCGCTTGTCGGTGCACCTGCCGCCCTCATGGGCGCTGGTGGAAGGGGACAAGGCGCGCCTGGTGCAGGTGGTGGCCAACGTGCTCGGCAACGCCACCAAGTACACGCCGGAAGGCCGCGAGATCGACCTGCGCGCCGAGGTGCGCGGGGATGGCGCCAAAAGCGCGCTGGTGATCAGCGTGCGCGACGAAGGCATCGGCATGGACCGCGAGCTGAGCGCCAGGGTGTTCGACCTGTTTGCGCAGGGCGAGCGCTCGTCGGACCGTTCGCAGGGCGGCCTCGGTCTCGGCCTGGCGCTGGTGCGCAACCTGGTCGAGCTGCATGGCGGGATGGTCGGCTGTTCGAGCCCGGGACCGGGCAAGGGCAGCACCTTCGTCATCACGCTGCCGCTGTTGCGCGAGGCCGTTCCCGCGCCGCTGCCGCAAGCGCCCGCGCCGGCGGCGAAGGCCGGCGCCTTGACGGTGCTGGTGGTGGACGACGCGCGCGACGGCCGCGAGCTGATCGCGCGCATCCTCACCGACTGCCATGCCCGGGTGCGGGTCGCCGCCAGCGCGCGCGAAGCCTTCGATGCGCTGCGCGCCGACCGCCCCGACGTCCTGGTGAGCGACCTGGGCATGCCCGAGGTCGACGGGTTCGAACTGATCGGCTGGGTGCGCGCCCTGCCGCGCGAGGCCGGCGGCCAGCTGCCGGCCATCGCCCTGACCGCCTTTGCCCGGCCCGAAGACCGGCTAAAGGCGCTGGAAGCCGGTTTTTCGACCCATATTTCGAAGCCGGTGGAGCCGGGAGAACTCATCGCCGCCGTCGCTTCCGTAGCGCTCCCGACTGCACAGATGGTGAATGGCGCAGCACGCGCGCCTGGTCGATAATGATCCTACCCGGATACGCGGCGCTGTCCTACAAGAAATTTTTAGGCTTTTGCTAGACTATGAAGATATGGGAGGCGTCCATTCCAAAAGGAAATGGAACACGTTTCCGACAGAGTAGAAGAGAACGAGCATGCCGAGCAGACAAGACATTTTGAACGCGAAGATCCTGGTGGTGGACGATTCGCCCGACAATATCGAGCTGATGGAAGAGATATTGCGCGAAGAAGGCTACACCTGCGTCAGTTCGACGATGCTGCCCGAGCAGGTATGCCCGCTGCATCGCGAGCACAACTACGACCTGATCCTGCTCGACCTGCAGATGCCCGGCCTGAACGGCTTCCAGGTGATGAAGGGCCTGAAGGAGATCGAACAGGGCGGCTACCTGCCGGTGCTGGCGCTGACCGCCCAGCCGAGCTTCAAGATCGCCGCGCTGGAAGCCGGCGCCCGCGACTTCATCAGCAAGCCCTTCGACCTGCTCGAGGTGCACAAGCGCATCCACAACATGCTGGAAGTACGCCTGCTCTACAAGGAGCTGGCCCAGTATTCGCGCGCGCAGCAGGAGCTGGCGCTGCACGACGCCCTCACCGGCCTGCCCAACCGCCGCCTGCTGGAAGACCGCATCGAGACCGCCCTGCAGCACGCCAACCGCAGCCATACCAAGGCCGCGATCATGTACCTCGACCTGGACGGCTTCAAGGCGATCAACGACACCTATGGCCACGCCTATGGCGACGACATCCTCAAGATGGTGTCGGCGCCTGCTGGCCAGTTCGCGCAAGGAAGACACGGTGGCGCGCCTCGGCGGCGACGAATTCATGGTGGTGCTGGGCGAGATCCACAGCCTGGCCGACGCCCAGGGTCCGGCGGCCAAGCTGGTCGAAGCCGTGTCCGAGCCCTATTTCATCAACGACCTGACCCTGCGCCTGTCGACCTCGATCGGCATCAGCATCTATCCGGACGACGCCGAATCGGTCGACGCCCTCATCAGCATCGCCGACTACGCGCTGTACGAAGCCAAGCGCGCCGGCAAGAACCGCTTCTGCTCGCCGGCGGCCAACCGCCAGACGGCGACCAAGACGCCGGCGGCGACGAATCCGGGTTCGGTAGAGACGGCGGCGCATCGCTGACTGCAAAAATAGGCCGGAACAATGCCACTGGTATTGTTCCGGCCTATTTCTTCGCGCAGGGTTCGTCTTGACCGATACCACGCGCCAAAACAGACAGGCCACCGGTAGCTCCCGCCGCCCGTGGCCCGTCATGAACTACAAAACCGCTGATCGATCAGCGATTCCCGCCCTCGTCCTTCTGCAGATACCTGGTATTGATTTCCGCCGAACGCAGCATCTCCTCGCTATGCGACTCGATCGCCTGCGCGGCCTGGTGGTCGCGGCTAGCGTCGACCTTGTCGGGCGCCACCTCGATGCGGGTGATGCTGGACTGGACCGATACCGGGTCGCTGGCCGGGAAGGTCATCTCGACGGCGTCGTCGAGCAGTTCTTCCTCGGCCTGCTCCTTGCCCGAGGCGTTTTCGCAGCTGGACAGCGCCTTGATGGCAAGCGCGTAGTTAACGATCTGCATGTTTGCGAGATCACCGATCGTGTGCACGCCGGCGGCGGCAAAGGCACTGGCTTGTTGTTCGCTGACGCCACACAGGGCGGTCAGCGGCGAATTGACGAGCTCACGGAACGATTTGCCGTGATAATCCTGATTTACGATAGAGTCGATATTCATTATCTGTCCTTTCATGTAGGCAGCCCCGTTCCCATGGAGTCGGTTGAACTGGAGGCTTCCACTATCGCACAGCCGCCCGGGCACGTATGTGCGGCACCGTACACGTCACCATGCGCACGATTGAGTTTTGCCTATTTGCACTTAAATTGCCCGTGATATCATTCTTTGTTATTACAGTGATTCTTTGAAACCTTACACTTTTGATTTGGTAAGAACTTTCCTAAAGGAAAACCCTTTGAGGGAAAGCACAGCGAACCATCGTGGCACACACTGACAAACCCAAGATCCTGGTCGTCAACGACGACGCCGCCAGTCTGTTAGCGCTGACGAGCCTGCTCGACCAGTGGGCGGAGGAAAGCAATTATTCGGTGCATTCGGCGCGTTCCGGCCAGGAAGCCCTGCGCCAGGTGCTGCTCCACGATTTCGCCGTGATCCTGCTCGATGTGAACATGCCCGGGATGGACGGCTTCGAGACCGCCGAGGCGATCCACCAGCGCGGGCGCTCGGCGGATATCCCGATCATCTTCGTCACCGCCTTCCTGGCCGACGAGATCGACCGCCTCAAGGCTTACCAGCGCGGCGCCGCCGACTTCCTGTTCACCCCGGTCATCCCGCAGATCCTGCACGCCAAGGTCTCGGTGTTCGTGGCGCTGGCAATGAAGAACGAGCAGCTCAAGCGCCAGGCCGAAAAGCTCTCGCAGCGCACCACCGAGCTGACCGCGACCAACCGCCGCCTGGTGCGCGAGATGGAAGAGCGCCGCGACGCCGAACGCAAGAGCCACGCCAAGGACGAATTCCTCGCCATGCTCGGCCACGAGCTGCGCAACCCGCTGTCGGCGATCAGCAGCGCTTCCTCGCTGATCGGCATGGCCGGCGCCAACGCCGAGACGGTGAGCCGCGCCAAGCAGATCATCCAGCGCCAGAGCCAGCACCTGTCGCGCATCGTCGACGACCTGCTCGACCTGTCGCGTGCGATGTCGGGCAAGATCCTGTTGGCGCGCAAGCCGATCGATCTGTCCAACCTGGTATCGGGCTGCCTGGAGACCCTGCGCGCCACCGGCCGTTCCGCCGGCTACCGTATCAGCGTCGACCTGGCCCCGAACTGGGTCGACGGCGACCCGACCCGCCTCGAACAGATCACCACCAACCTGCTGGACAACGCGCTCAAGTACACGCCCGCGGGCGGCAGCATCGACGTCGGGGTGGCGCAGTCGGGCGAGGACGTGGTGCTGACGGTACGCGATACCGGCGTCGGCATCCCGGAGGAACTGCTGCCGCACGTGTTCGATGTGTTCGTCCAGGGCGCGATCTCGATCGACCGCTCGCAGGGCGGCCTGGGGATCGGCCTGTCGCTGGTGCGGCGCCTGGTGGAACTGCATGGCGGCAGCGCCAGCGCCCATAGCGACGGCAGCGGCAGCGGCAGTACCTTCATGATCCGCCTGCCGCGCACCGAACCCGTGCTGCCGTTCGTCAGCCCGCAGCAGTCGAGCGGCGACAACTCCGGCAAGCCCGCGGTGCTGCTGATCGAGGACAATGAGGACGGCCGCGAGATGATGGCGACCATGCTGGCCGCCCACGGCTTCCCGGTGGACACCGCCGCCGACGGGCTGCAGGGCGTGGCGGCCGCGCTGGCCGGCCGCCCGGCCGCGGCGCTGGTCGACATCGGCCTGCCCGGCATCGACGGCTACGAAGTCGCGCGCCGTCTGCGGGGCGACCCGGCCACGTCCCATATCCGCCTGATCGCCCTGACCGGCTATGGACTGGCCGAAGACAAGCGGCGCGTGATGGAAGCGGGCTTCGACCAGCACCTGGTCAAGCCGGTCGGCATGGACCAGTTGCTGGAGGCGCTCGCGCCGGCCACGGTGCAGGCCGACGCGGCCTGAGGCTGTCCCGGCGAAGGCCGGGAGTCCCGGCGGCGCCGGGACAGGTATTGCTTACTGCAGTTCGGCGGCCCGGGCTGCCATTTCCTGGCCCAGCGCCTGCAGGTCCAGCTTCAGTTCCTTCATCTTCGGGAACATTTCCTGCTCTTCTTCCTCGACGTGGTGGTCGACCAGCTCGCCCAGCACCTTCACCTTGGCGTCGTACAGGTCGTCGCCCGGGTCCATTTCCTGGATCTGGGCGATCAGGTCCTTGGCCGACGCGTGTTCGACGACAGCCTCGTCGACCATGTCCTCGGTTTCCTCGGTTGCTTCGCGCACTGCCGGATACAGGATCTCTTCCTCGATCGTGGTGTGCATGATCAGTGCCTGGCAGATCTCGTCGGCGAGCTTTTTCTTGCTGACCTTGGCGCGGTCGGTCATGTTCTCGAACTTCTCGAACATCTCGTGGACTTCGCGGTGCTGCGCGGTGAGCAGAGTGATGGCATCCTGCGATTTGCTTGCGGTCGTCATTGTATTACCCCCGGTTATTAATAAAGTGGTATCGCCACGCCCCAAGCTTCGCCCGAAACGGGTAACGCGACTGTACGGCAGCGCACGCTGCTTTCGGCACCCCGCCAGATACAATGCACCGGCCTTGCGCGCCGTCGCTCGGCCAACTGTTGTATGATTTGGGAAACATTTAACCGAGCCTACGATGACCGAACCGGCACATCCGCAGCCCCTGCCCGCCGCAGTCGCATCGACAGCGCCGGGCGCGGACCGCACCGCTGAACTCACCGAGATGCTGGGCTACCTCGCCGCCTGCTGGGACGAGGAACGCCGCCTGCTGGCACGCCAGCTCCACGACAGCCTGGGCTCGTCGATGACGGCGCTGACCATGCACCTTGCCCTGCTCAGCCAGCACATCCCGGCCGAGAACCAGTCGATGCGCGACCGCAGCGCCCAGATGAAGGGGCTGCTCGCCAACATCATCGAGACCAACCGCAAGATGCAGCTCGAGCTGTGGAACGACAAGCTCGAGTTCCTCGGCCTGAAGGCCGCGCTGGCCGAGCTGGTCCCCGGCTTCGCCGCCGCGCACGGCATCAAGGCGCGCGCCAGCCTGCCCGACGAAGACGGATCCTATACCCGCACCCAGGGCGTGGTGCTGCTGCGCTGCGTCGAGGAAGGCCTGCGCAACGTGGCCGCGCATGCGCGCGCGACCGAGGTCGACGTGATCCTGGACGACGACGGCGAGCAGGTGATGCTGACCATCCGCGACAACGGCAGCGGCCTGCCGAAGAATGACAAAGTTTTAGAATCGACCAGCTGCCACGGCCTGCGCCTGCTGCGCGAGCGCGCGCGCTTCCTGGGCGGCACGCTGGAGCTCGGCGCCGGCGAGACCGGCGGCGCGGTGTTACGCATGACTTTGCCGAAGCAGGCGCCGCCCACCCTACCTTAATGGAGCTTCACCAGCGGCGTGGCGCGCCGCACCAGGAAGCGCGCCAGCGCCAGCACCCCGGTGCGCATGGTGCCGAGCACCGCGCGGTGGTGCATCAGGTGCAGGCTGGTGTACATCAGGCGCGCCATCGTGCCCTGCACGAACCAGCTGGCGCCGCGCAATGAGCCCATCAGGCTGCCCACGCTCGTGGAGCGGCCCACCGACACCAGCGAACCGTAGTCGCGGTATTCATACGGCCGGTCCTGGGGCGCATGGCCCCTGGACTTGCGCAGGAAAGTCGTGACCAGGTAGTCGGCCTGCTGGTGGGCGGCCTGGGCGCGCGGCGGCACCGCATTGCCCTTGCCGTCGACGCAGGCGGCGCAATCGCCCAGCGCATAGATGTCGTCCGCGCCCTTCACGCGCAGGTGCGCGTCGACCTCGACCTGGCCGCCCCTGGCGGTCGGCAGGCCCGTTGATGCCAGCAGGTCGGGCGCCTTGATCCCGGCGGCCCAGACGCACAGGTTGGACGGATACACGTTGCCGTCCTTGTCGACGACGCGGTCGCGGTCGATCTGCGTGACCCGGCAGTCGGTGACCACGCGGATGCCGCGCTTGGCGAGCAGATCGTTTGCCGCGCTCGACACCTTTTCCGGCAGCGGCGCCAGCACGCGCGAGGCGCCTTCCAGGATGGTGATGCGCACGTCGCGCTTCACGTCCAGCTGGTCGAAACCGTAGGTGACATAGGCGCCGGAGGCCTCGCGTAGCTCGGCCGCCAGTTCGACGCCGGTGGCGCCGCCGCCGATGATCACCACGTCCAGGCCGCTTCCCTTGCCTTCTTCGTGATCCTGCTCGGCGGCCAGCATCAGGCGCAGCATGCGCAGGCGGAAGCGCTCGGCGTCCTCGGTGGCGTTCAGGGAAATGGTGTGCTCCATGGCGCCGGGCACGCCGAAATAGTTCGAGGTGCTGCCGACCGCGAGCACCAGAGAACCGTAGGCGATGCGGCGCTCGGGCAGGACCTCGTCGTTGTCGGTGGCCGCCACGATTGCGCCCACGGTGATGGTCTTCGACGCGGCGTCGAGGGCGGTCATCGGCCCGAATACGAAACTGAAGCCGTTGTCATGCGCCAGCATCTGGTAGGACAGACCTTCCTGGTGGATGTCCAGGGTGCCGGCCGCGACTTCGTGCAGCGACGGCTTCCAGATGTGGTACAGCCGGCTGTCCACCAGCGTCACCTTCGATGGCCCCAGCTTGCGGCCCAGTTTGCAGGCCAGTTCCAGGCCGCCCGCCCCGCCACCCACGATCACGATTTCGCTACGCAAAGTAAGCTCCTTCATGGTGCGCCCGTCCGGCAATGCCAGTACATGGGCGATGTGGCAATCTTACTACGTCGGCGCAAAGCCTGCGGCACCCTGGCTCCTGTGGAAGAGTCCGCGGCGGCGCCGGCCGCCCGGTTCAACGGTGCGCGCCGCGCGCCGGTGTAGCATGGCGCGACCATCGACACGAAAGGACAGCATGAACCAGCGCTACCGACCGATCTCGCGCCTGGGCCTTGGCGGCACCGGCCTGGGCGACATGTACCACACCACGAGCGACGAGGCGGCCCGCACCACCGTCGACGCGGCCTGGGAAGCGGGCATCCGCTATTTCGACACCGCCCCGCACTACGGCACCGGCCTGTCCGAGCACCGCTTCGGCCAGGCCCTGCGCACCCGGCCGCGCACGGACTACACGCTGTCGACCAAGGTCGGGCGCGTGCTGGTGCCCGACCCAAGCGGCGACATCGCCCCGCCCTTCGTCTCGTCGCTGCCCTTCCGGCGCCTGACCGACTACACGGCGACTGGTGCACGCCGCTCGGTCGAGGACAGCCTGCAGCGCCTGGCCCTCGGCAGCATCGACATCGTCTACGTGCACGACCTCTCGCCCGACCACCTGGGCGAAGGGTTCGACCACCATTACCGGATCGCCGCCGGCCGCGGCGGCGCCTTCGAGGAACTGGTGCGGATGCGCGAGGAAGGGCTGATCAAGGCCTGGGGCCTGGGCGTGAACACGGTCGAACCCTGCCTGCGCGCGCTGCGCGACTCCGACCCGGACATCTTCCTGCTGGCCGGGCGCTACACGCTGATGGAAACCACGCCGCTGGAGGCCCTGTTCCCGCTGTGCGAGGAGCGCGGCGCCGGCATCGTGCTGGGCGGCCCGTTCAATTCGGGTTTCCTGGCGGGCGGCGACCACTACGACTACGTGCCGGCCAAGCCGAAGCACTTCGAACACCGCGAACGGCTGCGCCACGTGGCGGCGCGCCATGGCGTCGACCTGCCGGCGGCGGCCCTGCAGTTCGGCGCGGCCCATCCGGTGGTGGTGGCCACCATTCCCGGCGCCAGCAGCACGCGCCACCTGCGCCGCAATGCCGACCTGATGGACATCAAGATTCCGGCGGCGTTCTGGCAGGCCTTGATCGCCGAGGGATTGCTGCCGGACGGGGTGCCGCTACCGGCGTGAAGCCGGCGCCGGCTCAGTCGTGGCCGCGGCCGTGGCCCTTGCCGTGACCGTGACCGCGGTCGTGATCCCTGCCATGGCCACGGTCGTGGTGGCGGTCATGCCCACGGCCGCCACGGTCGTCGTAGCGCTCGCGGTAATGCACTTCGCGGTAGCGCGGCGCGTACACGTCCGAGTACCAGCGGTCCTGCACGAACAGCACCGGCTGGCCGCAGGCGCCGTACTTGCGGCAATGCTTGCTCCAGTTCTTGCGGTGGCCCGGCGGGACGCGCAGGTAGACCGGCTCGGCGCGCACGCGGTGGCGGCGCTCGATGATGATCGGTTCGGCCACGTACACCGGCGGCGGGCCGTAGCTGCGGTAGCCGTCGCCGAGGTCGATGCGACCGTAGAAGCCGGGCTGGCCGATGCTGATGCTGACATTGGTCTGGGCCAGGGCCGGGAACGAAGCTGCCGCCAGGGCTGCAGAGAGAATCAGGGCTTTCATGGATGCCTCCAGGCTTGTTAATGGCATAACTTTACCATCGGCAAGCACGATTCCATTGCCCCGATACACTCTGTGCCGGCTTTCACATCTGGTTACATGTTGCGGAACAGGCCCATGAAGGGCTGGCTCACCGCCAGTGTCTCGGGCCGGTTCTTCAGGCGCAGGACGCCGCGCCCGCTCTCGTCGCGGGTGACGCCGCTGACTGCGCGCAGGTTGACGATGGTCGAGCGGTGTACCTGCTTGAAGTGGGTCGGGTCGAGCACCTCGAGCAGGTCGCGGATGGGCTTCCTCAGCAGGGTCTCGCCCTCGATGGTCATGACCACCGTGTACTTGGAGTCGGCCTGGAAGTAGCACACGTCGTCCACCAGGATCAGGCGCGTTTCCTGGCCGCGGCTGGCGGTCAGCCAGACCAGCGGCGGCGCCTTCGGCTGCGGCGGCGCCACCGCCTGCAGCTGCTGCAGCAAAGCCTGCAGCTGTCTCAGTTGCCCGCTGTCCTGGCCGCCGCGCTGCAGGCGCGCCTGCACCCGCCCGACCGCGCCGGCCAGGCGCTCGCGCGCCACCGGCTTGAGCAGGTAGTCGACGGCGCCGCGCTCGAAGGCGTCGATCGCGTACTGGTCGTAGGCGGTGACGAACACCACTTCGGTCTTGATACCGGCGGCCAGCAGGTTCGACGCCACTTCCAGCCCGCTCAGGCCGGGCATGCGGATGTCCAGGAACACCACGTCCGGACGGTGCTCGGCGATCGCATCGAGGGCGCTGCCGCCATCCTCGCAGCTGGCCACGATCTCGAGTTCCGGCCACACCTGGCCGAGCAGCTGGACCAGCGATTCGCGCAGCAGGGCTTCGTCTTCCGCCACGACGCAGCGGATGCGGGAATCAAGCATGATGGGCTCCTGCCCCTACGGTATGGGGAACGGTGATGGTGGCGGCCACGCCGCTCGGGAAGTTGGCCACGATCGAGAACGCGGCCGCGCTGCCGTAGGCCAGGCGCAGGCGCTCGCGCACGTTGCGCAGGCCGACCCCGGTGCCGCCGCCCTCGGCGGTGAAGCCGCGGCCGTCGTCGGCTACCGTCACCGCCACCGCACTGTCGACCTGGCGCGCAAGGATCCACACCGTGCCGCCGCCCGGCTTGGGCTCGAGGCCGTGCTTGATCGCGTTCTCGACCAGGGTCTGCAGCATCATGCTCGGGAACAGTACCGCGCGCAGCACGTCCGGCACGTCGACCTGCAGCTGCAGGCGCGGCCCCATGCGGATCTTCAGGATGTCGAGGTAGGCGCGGGCGCGTTCCAGTTCCTCGCCGATGGTCGAGGGCGCGTCCTCGGTGCGCGGCAGCGAGTGGCGCAGGTACTGGATCAGGTTGCCCAGCATCTCGTCGGCGCGCGCCGGGTCGGTGCGGGTCAGCACCTGGGCGCTGGCCAGGGTGTTGTACAGGAAGTGCGGCTCGACCTGGGCGTGCAGCAGGTTCAGCTTGGCCACCGTGAGCTCCTTCTCGGTGGCGGTCTGGGCCACCATCGCCTGTTCGCCGCGGCGCCGCTCGGCTACCCGGCGGGTAATCGCCCGCACGATCGCTTCGGCGTTTTCCAGGTTGGTGCCGTGGTCGACCAGGAAGGTGTCGGTCCAGGCCGGGTCTTCCGGTTCGCAGATCAGGGTGACGCTGCCGGCGGAATCGCCGTTCGGCGTCACCGTGGCCAGGATCTGGTTGCGCCGCTCGCCAAAAGGAATGAAGGCCCAGCTGGCGGCGGGCGGTTGGCCGTCGTGGTGCATGGCGTAGGGATTGATGCGCTTGACCTTGGCGCGCACCTGCAGGCTGTCGCGCGCGCTCTCGACCAGGATGGCGCCGGGCAGTTCGCGGATCGCGGCATCGATCAGGTCGAAGGCCTCGCCGGCCTCGAAGGGAATCTCGATCTGGCGCCGCTGGCGGTTGGACAGGGTGCTGCTGTTGAGGCTACCCGCGATCAGGCGCACCCGGCGCATGTGCGAGAACACGCCGGAGAGCACCCACAGCCCGAGGAACAGCGCCAGCAGCGCGAAATAGCCGCCGACGTCGCGCTCGACGATATCCCGGGTCCCCTCGGCAACGATGATCGCGAAGATCAGGTAGCAGCCGAGCCAGGCGGCCAGCAGGCGTCCAATGTGGAAAGTGCTTGAAATCATGATGTTCTTTCAGTAGTCAGGGCTGTGCCAGATTAGTCCTGGTCTCTATTGCCGGGTGACATTATGCGACGGAGCCGGGATAGTGGCGACGAAAGCGGCCCTGGCAGGCACAAATAAAGCGTTGTACATCGCCCTCACCCGGGCCGGCTTTTCTTGCCGCCGGCAGGCGCTGCCGCTACAATGATGCCCTAATTCAACATCACAAGGCTTTCCCATCATGGCACTCAAGCACGCATTCCTTGCCCTGACGGCCCTCGCCGCCAGCATGTCGGCCCAGGCGCAGGTCGGCGCCGCCGTCACCGCCGACCTCGGCACCACCGGCGCCGGTTTCCACCTGGTCGTCCCGATGGAGAGCAACCTCAACGGCCGCTTCGGCGCCAACTACTTCAAGCACGACTTCGAGAAGCGCTCGGGCCTGGTCGACTACAAGCTCGACGGCAAACTGGCAACCTTCGACGTGCTGTTCGACTGGTATGTCATCCCCCACAGCAGCTTCCGCCTGACCGGCGGCATCCTGTACAACGGCACCCGTTTCAAGGCCCTTGGCGTCCCGGCCGCGAACGGCAGCTTCAACTTCAACGGCATCAACTACCTGGCCGCCGACTTCGGTGCCCTGAAAGGCGAAGTCAACTTCCGCCGCGCCGCGCCGTATCTCGGCATCGGCTGGGGCAACGCCCTCACCCCGAACAAGCGCTGGAACTTCAATGCCGACATCGGCGTCTTCCACCAGGGCAAGGCTCGCGTCAACCTGATCGCCTACGGCTGCAGCACCAACGTCACCTTCTGCAGCAAGCTGGCGAGCGACGTCAACGTCGAAGAACTGCGCCTGCAGGAAGAAGTCTCGGACTACAAGATCTACCCGGTACTGCGCGCCGGCATCTCGTACAGCTTCTAACTGCGCAACGCGTATGCATTTTCGGCGCGGACTGGCGTATGATGGGGCTTCTTGACAAGGAGCCATCATGCCACCGCGCCGCCTCTTCCCCGCCGCCGCGCTCGCGATTGCCTGCCTGTTGCTGACTGCCTGCAAGGACCAGCGCGAGCCGGTCAAGCCGATCGTCGACCTGTCGGTCCTGATTGACCTCGCCTGAGCCGGCGTGCCCTTCGCTTGCCGCCTCCGGCAAGTTAAACTACGGCCTGTACATTTACTCGTCGTAAGGTTTCCATGTCCTTTGCTTCGCTTGGACTGATCGATCCGATCGTCCAGACCCTCGCTTCGCTCGACTACAGCACCCCCACCGCCGTCCAGCAGCAGGCGATTCCCGTCATCCTGTCCGGCAAGGACGTCATGGCCGCGGCCCAGACCGGCACCGGCAAGACCGCCGGCTTCGCCCTGCCGGTCCTGCAGCGCCTGTTCAAGCGCGACAAGCCGGTAGGCAGCAATGCCGTGCGCGCCCTGGTCCTGGTGCCGACGCGCGAACTGGCCGAGCAGGTGCACGAGAGCTTCCGCAGCTACGGCGCCGGGCTGAACCTGCGCACCATGGTCGCTTATGGCGGGGTCAGCATCAATCCGCAGATGATGAACCTGCGCAAGGGGGTGGACGTGCTGGTGGCGACGCCGGGCCGCCTGCTCGACCTGCACCGCCAGAACGCGGTGAAGTTCACGGAAGTCATCACGCTGGTGCTGGACGAGGCCGACCGCATGCTCGATCTCGGCTTCTCGAAGGAACTCGACCAGGTATTCGCGGCGCTGCCGAAAAAGCGCCAGACCCTGCTGTTCTCGGCCACCTTCTCCGACCAGATCCGCGCCATGTCCAACCGCCTGCTGCGCGAGCCGGTGCGCATCGAGGCGAGCCCGCGCAACACCACTGTGGCCAAGGTCACCCAGTGGCTGGTGCCGGTGGACAAGAAGCGCAAACCCGAGCTGTTCCTGCACCTGCTGAAAAAACACGACTGGACCCAGGTGCTGGCCTTCGCCAAGACCCGCAAGGGGGTGGACGAGCTGGTCGGCCTGCTGGACGCCAAGCGCATCCCGGCCGATGCGATCCACGGCGACAAGCCGCAGCCGGCGCGCCTGCGCGCGCTGGAGCGCTTCAAGGCGGGCGAGGTGAAGGTGCTGGTGGCGACCGACGTCGCCGCGCGCGGCCTCGACATCGACGACCTGCCGGTGGTGGTCAACGTCGACCTGCCGATCGTGGCCGAGGACTACGTGCACCGCACCGGGCGCACCGGACGCGCCGGGGCCTCGGGCGAGGCGGTCTCGCTGGTGGCGGCCGACGAGGTGGAGTTCCTGGCCGCGATCGAGGCGCTGACGCGCCAGCTAATTAAGCGCGTGGAAGAAAGCGGCTTCGAGCCGGAGCATCGCGTGCCCGAGACGGTCGCGGGCGGGCAGATCGTCAAGAAGCCGAAGAAGCCCAAGAAACCGAAGGGCGATGCGAAGGTGGTGGTGGAGGACGTGCGCTTCCGGAGGTGAAATATTATTTCATCGGAGCGGCTGCGTTGAAATTTTACTGCAACACCAGCCGCATCTCGCGCATGCCTTCCAGCCCGGTCGACTTCACCGTAAACCCCATCCGCTTGGCCAGCCCGGTGATGCGCGAGTTCTGCGGCAGCGCCTCCCCCACGATCTCGCGCGTGCCGCGCGCACGGCAGTAGTCGATCAGCTTCTGCATCATGAGCTTGCCCAGCCCCATGCCCTTCAGGTCCGAGCGCACCGTCACCGCGAATTCCGCCGTGATGTTGTCCGGATCGGCCACCACCCGCCCCACCGCCAGGGTCTCGGCCACGCCTTGCGCATTGGGCCGGGTGGCAATAAACGCCATCTCGCGGTCGTAGTCGATCTGGGTGAAGCGCGCCAGCTGCGAGGGCTGCAGTTCGCGCACGCGCACGAACATCCGGTAGCGCACGTCGTCCGGCGTGAGCGCATCGAAAAAGGCCAGGTGGGCCGGACCGTCCTCCGGGCGGATCGGCCGCAGCAGCAGCGGCGCGCCCTGCCAGTCTATGGTCTCTTCCAGCTCGCGCGGATAGGGCCGGATCGCCAGCCGGTCGAGGGTGCTGCCGGAACGGTCGGCCAAGGCCAGGCGCATGCGCGCGTCCAGCACCACTGCGCCGCGGCTGTCGGCCAGCAGCGGGTTCAGATCCAGCTCGACGATCTCGGGAATGTCCGCGACCATGCGCGAGACCTGCACCAGCGTGGCCAGCACCGCGTCCATGTTGGCCGCCGGCCGGTTGCGGTAGCCGGCCAGCAGCCTGGCCACGCGGGTACGGTCGACCAGGTCGCGCGCCAGCACCAGGTTCAGGGGCGGCAGGCCGACCGCATGGTCGTCGGCCACTTCCACCGTCACCCCGCCCTGCCCGAATACGATCACCGGCCCGAACACGGCGTCCAGCGCCGCCCCGACGATCAGTTCGTGCGCGTTGCTGCGCCTCACCATGGCCTGCACCGAGTAGCCCTCGAATTTCGCCTGCGGGAACAGCTCCGCGAGGCGCCGGCGCATGCGCGTGGCGGCCGCGCGCACGCCTTCGTCGCCGTCGAGGTCGAGGGTGACGCCGCCGAAATCCGACTTGTGCATCACGTCCGGCGTCAGGATCTTGACCGCCACCGGGTAGCCGATGCGCCGGGCGGCGGCCACCGCCTCTTCCACGCTGGCGGCCTGGCGCGTCTCGACCACCGCCATGCCGTAGGTGCGCAGGATGGCCTTGGTCTCGGGGTCGG
>NZ_DKJX01000095.1:266-27877 GCF_002454935.1 Massilia sp. UBA6681 | reverse complement strand
CCGCCTCGCGCACCAGCGCGCGCGCCGCGGCGCGGTCGGGGGCCACCGAGCCGACCATCGAGGGTGGCACCTCCATCAGGAGGTTCTGGTTGCGCCGGTAGTGCACCAGTTGCAGGAAGCCGGCCACCGCGTCTTCCGGCGTGCGGTAGGCCGGCAGGCGCGCGCCGGAGGCGATGGCGCGGGCCTCGGATACCGCGCTGCCGCCCAGCCAGCACGAGAGCAGGGTCTTGGACGCGCTGCGCACCAGCGGCGCGATGGCGTCCGCCACGTCGCGGCTCGCCACCGTCGCGGTGGGCGACTGGATCAGCAGCAGCGCGTCGACCTGCGGGTCGGCAAGCAGGATCTCGAGGGTCTCGCGGTACAGCTCGGGCGCCGCCCGGCCCTGCAGGTTGACCACGTTCCCGCGCCGCCAACCCGGCGCCAGCAGCGCGTCCAGGCGCGCCTGCGAGTCGCTCGAAAACTGCGCCCCGACCCCGCCGCCGTAGGCCAGCGCATCGCGCGCCAGCACGCCCGGTCCGGCGCCGTTGCTGACGATGGCGAGGCGCTCGCCGTGCAGCGGGCGCGCGTAGGCCAGGGGCTCGGCGGCCGAGAACAACTGGTCGGTGGTGGTCACGCGCAGCATGCCGGCGCGCCGGATCGCGGCGTCGAACACGTCGTCGCGGCGCGCCAGGGCGCCGCTTTCGCTGGCCGCGGAAGGCAGGGGATCCTCCTCGCGCCCGGCGCGCAGGACCAGCACCGGCTTGCTGCGCGCCGCCGCGCGCGCGGCCGACATGAACTTGCGCGCATAGCGGAGGTCCTGCAGGTAGAGCAGGATGGCGCTGGTGGCGCCGTCGCTGGCGAGGTAATCGAGCACGTCGCCGAGGTCGACGTCGGCCGCGTCGCCCAGCGCAATGAAGTGGGAAAAGCCGATGCCGCGGGTGCGCGCCCAGTCCAGCACGCCGACCATCAGGGCGCCCGACTGCGACACGAAGGCGATCCGCCCGGGCAGCGCGCCGCTGGTGGCGACGCTGGCGTTGAGCCCCAGGCCGGGCGCCAGCAGGCCGGCGCTGTTCGGCCCGAGCAGGCGCAGCAGGTAGGGATGGGCGGCGTCCAGCATGGCCTGGCGCAGGCCGCGGCCGCGCGCGCTACGTCCATCGCTCATGCCGCTGCTCAGGACCACCGCCGCACGGGTGCCGCGCTCGCCCAGCTGGCGCACGATCGCGGGAATCGTCGCGGGCGGGGTGCAGATCACGGCCAGGGCCGGCGCCGCGGGCAGCTCGGCCACGCTGGCATAACAGCGCCGCCCGGCCAGCTCGCCGTACTTGGGGTTGACCGGCCAGACCTCGCCCTTGAATCCGCCCGCCAGCAGGTTGTGCAGCAGCGTTGCGCCCAGGCTGCCCGGCCGCTCGGAAGCGCCGACCAGCGCCACCGACTTCGGTGCGAACAGGTGCTCGAGGTTGCGAACGCTCATGCGGTGACCTTTCCTCGGGTGACGCGGGCGCCCCTGCGCCCCGCCCGGGAAGCATAGCGCCCCTTCACGAGGCGGCGCGCACGGCCTGTCGCGTTCCTAAGGTCGCAGCACGCCGCGGCGCTCGCGGCGCGTGGCCGGCAGCGCGCACAGGGCCGGCGAGCGGATGCGCAGCGCCCCCATGATGCTGTCGGCCATGATACGGGTGGGGGTGGCAAGCCGAGGGGCGTCGATGCCGGCTTCGAGCATCTGGGCGCGGAACAGGTGCGCCTCGTCCAGCTCGCTCACCGCGATGCTGGCCAGGATGGCTGGCGACGGCTGCGGCGCCACCGCGTAGAAGCGCAGGCGGAATTCACGATCGAGCAGGATGGTGCCGGCCAGGAAGCGGTCGAGCCCGACGTCGAACAGGACGTGGGCGATCACCTCGGCCGCGCGGGCGGCGATGTCTTCCTGGTTTTTCCTGCGGCGCGGGCCGAACAGGCGGAACAGCATCTGCATCGCAGCCTCCAAGTCAACGCCCTCGAAATACTAACAGTGCAACTTATTCCGTGCAATATCCCGCCGAGCCGGCGCCTACAACTTCCCCAGCAGGTCGATCAGCTGCTGCGGCGCCACCGGCTTGGTGAGGTGCTCGTCGAAGCCGGCCGCCAGCGAGGCCGCGCGATCCTCCTGCCGCCCGCGCCCGGTTACCGCCACCAGGAAGGGGCGCGGCACCCGCCGCGCCAGGATCGCCGCCACCTCCAGCCCGTCCATCTCGGGCATGCCCTGGTCCAGCACAGCGATGTCGGCCGGGTGTTCGTTGAACAGGCGCAGGGCCGCCGCGCCGTCGTGCGCCACGTCCACCGTCGCGCCTTCCGAGCGCAGCAGCCAGGCCAGGGACTCGGCGGCATCGACGTTGTCGTCGGCCACCAGCACGTGCTTGCCCAGGCGCGGACCCGCGGCGCCGCGCTGCTCGGCCACGTCGGGCGTGGCCGCCGGCCGGATCGCCGGCAGCGTCACCGTGAAGGCCGAGCCGTGTCCCGGCCCTTCGCTATGCGCCGCCAGCCGGCCGCCGTGCAGCTCGACCAGGCCCTTGGCCAGCGACAGGCCGATCCCCAGGCCGCCCTGCGCCAGGTGGCTGGCGCTGGAGACCTGGACGAAGGCGTCGAACACGCGCGCCAGCATGTCCGGCTCGATGCCGATGCCGTTGTCGCTCACCTCGACCCGCGCCTCGCCGCCGCTTTCCTGCAGCAGGATCGCGATGCGTCCGCCCGGCGGCGTGTACTTGGCGGCATTGTTGATCAGGTTGGCCAGCACCTGGGTCAGGCGCAGCGCGTCGGCATCGACCCAGACCGGCTCCTGGCACAGGTCGAGCGCCACGGTGTGGCGCCCGGCCTCGATCAGCGGCATGCTGGTCTGCAGGGTGTCACGCAGCAGCCGGCCCAGCTCCACCGGCGCGCGGTGCAGTTCGATCTTGCCGCGGCTGATGCGGGTGACGTCGAGCAGGTCGTCGAGCAGGCGCGCCATCTGGCCGGTCTGGCGTCCGACCATGGCGGCGATCCATTCGATGCGGTCCTGGGCCAGCGCCTTGCCGCGCAGCAGCGAGGCGGCGTTGGCGATCGGCGCCAGCGGGTTGCGCAGCTCGTGCGCCAGGGTGGCGATGTAGACGTCCTTGCGGCGGTCGGCTTCCTTCAGGCCTTCCATCGCTTCCTCGCGTTCGCTCACGTCCAGCACCAGCGAGAACACCCGGTCGATCCGTCCGTCCTCGTCGTGCAGCACCGAGTTGTACCATTCGCAGCAGAGCGTGCGGCCGTCGCGCGTGCGGTTGCGGTTGCTCGACTCGACGTAGCGCGTGGCCGAATCGAGCAGGCGCCCCATCGCGCCGGCCACCATGCCGGCGTCCTCCTCGTGGATCACCGGCAGCGCGTCGATGCGCCGCCCGACCGCTTCCTCGGCCGTCCAGCCGAACAGTTCCTCGGCGCGCCGGTTCCACAGGCGGATCACGAAGTCGCGGTCCCATTCGATCACCGCCAGCGGCGTGTTTTCGATGAGGTAGCGCGTCTGGTCGAGCGCGCGCGCCAGCGCGGCGCTCGCCTCGGTCCGTTCGGTGATGTCGTCGAGCACGATCACGGCGGCCGCCAGCTCGGCCGCGGCGTCGCGCAGGGGCGCCCCGCTGACCGAATACACGCGCCGCCCGTCGCGCGTCAGGCTCTCGAGCACGGCATCGCGGAAGGCTTCGCCGCGGACCGCGCGCCGCACCGGCTCGCCGATCAGGGACAGCATCGCGGCCGGGCCGGCCATGCCGCCCTTGCCGGTGTGCTCGAAACGGGCGGCCATCTGCTCGGCAAGGTCGTTGGCCATCACGCAGCGGCCCTCGCGGTCGACGATCAAGACGCCGTCGGGCAGCTGGCGCAGCACCGAGCCGAGCAGGCTCTGCCACTGCGCGCGCGAACGGGTCTCGATCATTTCTTCGAAGGTATCGCGCAGGCGCCCGTGCAGGGCGATGTTGTCGATGGCGACGGCGCCCAGCACGAACAGCGAGGCCGCCAGGCCGTACAGCCGCCCGGCGTAGAAGCCGAGGTCGAAGCGTCCGCCGTTGAGCAGGCAGGACAGCAAGACCTCGAAGGCCCAGGCCGACATCGCGATCGTCAGCCAGACGTCGAGCACGGCGCGCGGACGCTTCTGGGCCGTCTTCCACAGGGCGAACAGGGACAGCGCCAGGACGGCGGCGCTGATCCAGCGGTAGGCGGGACGGAAGCGGTGCCCGTCCATCAGCTCCGGCAGGTAGGGGGCGCCGGTGGTGCAGATCAGGACCAGCGCCGAGACGAACAGCGCCGTCAGGAGCGCGCCGACCCGCATGAAATGCGCCGGCAAGGGGCGCCGGTAGCTGCATGCATAGCCGAGCACGAACAGCGGGAACAGCGCATGCCAGATCATGAACAACCACGGCGTGGTCTGGTCATTCCCGCCCAGCACACCGTGCGGCGAGAACAGGCCGGGAAAGGTCAGGAGGTGGGCCAGCGCGATCAGCGCCGTGAACAGGTAGCCCAGCGTGAGGATGCCGAGCGACCAGGAACGGCTGGTATGCACGTGGCCCAGCAGGAGGATGCCGGTGAGCAGGTTGCTGCCGATGAGTACCGACTGGTACATCGGGATGAATTCCGGCGCCACCGGCAGCGGCGTGCGCGCAAACGGCGCCAGCAGCGAAAAGAAGACCGCCAGCACCGCCAGCACCACGAGGACGTTGCGCAACTGCGCAGCAGAGGGAGGGTGTTTCGCCAGATCTGCCGGTTCTGCTAGTACACCGTATCGCATGGATCATCCCAATGGAATGCGAAGTATATGTATCAGGCGCGTATCTGCCCTCATCAATTTACATAAAAATATATCCCATTTGCGACATTCAAGCACTTGTTTTTCTGATATCTCAGCTCCGTGCGCTCACCGGATAGCCGGCGGCGTCGATCGCCGCAACAATCCGGTCGAGATCGGCATCGCTGTCGATGCTCACGCGCTTGCTCGGCAGGTCGATGCTGACTGTCGCCGCCGCGTCGATGCCCTGCACGGCCTTGGTCACGCGGCCGACGCAGTGGCCACAGCTCATGTCTTCCACGGTCAGTTGGTACATTTCTCGTGCTCCTGGTTGAACGGGCGTTTCCGGCCCTTGGTGAATGAATTCTTCCCTGGCGGCGTGCGGCGTGGCGGCCGTTGAGGGCCGCCAGCCGCGCAGCAGCAGCGCGTTGGCCACCACGCTGACCGAACTGAGGGCCATCGCGGCGCCGGCCAGCACCGGATTGAGCAGGCCGAATGCGGCCAGCGGGATGCCGACCACGTTGTAGACGAAGGCCCAGCCGAGGTTCTGGCGGATCTTCGCATAGGTGCGCTGCGAGATCGCCACCGCATCGGCCACCAGGCCGGGGTCGCCGCGCATCAGCGTGATGCCGGCGGTCTGCATGGCGACATCGGTGCCGCTGGCCATCGCGATGCCGACGTCGGCCGCCGCCAGCGCCGGCGCATCGTTGATGCCGTCGCCGACCATCGCCACCGAGTGCCCGGCCTCCTGCAGCTCGCGGATCGCGTCGACCTTGGCGTCGGGAAGCACCTCGGCGACCACGTCGGTGATACCGACCTCGTCGGCGACCGCGTGTGCGGCGCCGGAGTTGTCGCCGGTCAGCAGGACGGTGCGCATGCCTGCGGCCTGCAGCGCGGCGATGGCGGGTACGGCACTGGACTTCACGGTGTCGGCGACGGCGATCAGTCCGCTCAGTCGGCCGTCGACGGCCACGTAGATCACGGTCTCGCCCTTGGCTTCTGCGTCTCGTCGACGACGAGCGGTCGCCGCCGGAATCACGCCACCCGCGTCGTCCACCGACTGCGACACCCAGCGAGGTGACCCGACGGTGACCCGATGCCCGTCGACCGTTCCGACAACGCCACGTCCGGGTTCGGCGCGGAAGTCGGTGACCTCGAGGCGGTCCGTCTCGTCGACCGCGGCGACGATCGCTGAACCGACGGCATGCTCGGACGCGGATTCGACGGCACCCGCCAGCGCGAGTAGGCGCTCATCGGAGAGTTGCGCCTCGTCGTCGCTGTACACCTGCGTCACCGACAGTGCGCCCTCGGTGACGGTTCCGGTCTTGTCGAAGACGACGGTGTCGATGTAGCGGGAGGTATCGAGCGCCTGATAGCCCTTGAGGAAGATGCCCAACTGGGCACCGCGGCCGGTCGCGACCATGACGGCGATCGGCGTGGCGAGACCCAGGGCGCACGGACATGCGATGACCAGCACTGCCAGTCCCGCGGCGACCGCACGCTCGACGGGACCACCTGCGAGCAGCCACGCACCGACCGTCACCACGGCGATCGCGACGACGACCGGCACGAAGACACCGGCGACACGGTCGGCGAGGCGCTGGGCGTTGGCCTTACCGGTTTGAGCCTCCTCGACCAGACGCATCATGCCTGCGAACGCTGTATCGGGTCCGACGGCTGCGGCCTCGACGATCAGGCGTCCGTTGAGTGCGGTGGTTCCGCCGATCACCGGTTCACCCGGCTCGACGTCGACCGGCTTCGATTCGCCCGTCATCGCGCTCATGTCGACGGCGGCAGATCCCTCGATGACCAGGCCGTCGGTGCCGATCGTCTCGCCCGGACGGACGACGAAACGCTGGCCCTCCGACAGTTCACCCGCGGGGATGCGCATCTCGGTGCCGTCGCGCAGCAGGACCGAGACGTCCTTGGCGCCGAGCGCGGCCAATGCCCGCAGTGCGCCGCCCGCACGGGAGCGTGCTCGCGCCTCGAAATAGCGGCCGGCAAGGACGAGCACGGTGACGCCGGTCGCGACCTCGAGATAGATCGAGTCGGCGCTCCAGATGGCAGCCCACACACCCTGCGAAGCCGCCGATTCGGTGTCTGTCGCGAAGAACATCGAGTAGAGCGACCACCCGGCCGCGGCGAGAACACCCAGCGTGACAAGCGTTTCCATGGTCGCGTTGCCGGTGCGGAGATTCTTCGCCGCGACGCGGTAGAAGGGCCACGCGCACCACGTCAGGATCGGTAGCGCCAGCGCCAGGAGCAGCCACTGCCATCCCGTGAATCTCGTCGACGGCACGACGGCGAACACGATCGACAGGTCTGCGAGAGGGATGAAGAGGATCAGCGCGACGGCGAGTCGACGGAACAGGCGTTTGGCCTCGTCGCCATCGGTGTCGGGAATGGGGGTGGGAGTGTCGCTGCGGACGCTTGCGCCGTAACCGCTCGCGTCGACGACCTCGCACAGCGTGTCGGCGTTCACGTCGTTGGCGGCGTCGATCGTCGCGACGCGCGTTGCGTAGTTCACCGACGCCTTGACGCCGTCGACCTTGTTGAGCTTGCGCTCGACCCTCGCTGCGCACGCGCCGCAGGTCATACCCGTCACGTCGAGCTGGATTCGTTGCAGTGCGTTCCCGGCGTCGGCGATTCCTGCGTGGGCCGACTCGGGTTCTCCGGTCGAGCTCGTGCGGGATTCCAGCGTGGTCACATCGTCCTCGATCTCTTCGTCCGTATACGCGCGCCGCGGCGTCGGGGATGACCCGACCGTTTGCGACCACCCGTCTACGACGATCCGCCGGCCGCGCACGTACTCCTACAAGTATGTCGTCTGCGGGTGCCGGACAGTTCCCGAGGATTTTCCCGAAGGCGTCTACCGCGTCAGATCAGGGTCTGCCAGTAGTCCCAGAATTCGACGAGGATGGCGACGATCACGATGGCGTACCAGACGGGCAGCGCGACCCACAGCCAACCGCGAATCTCGCGGCCGCGTGGGCTGTCGCCGATGACACGGTTGATGCTCAGCACGAGAATGATCGGCACGACGACCCACACGACCAGGCAGTACGGGCACAACGCGTGGATCTTGTACAGCGCGGAGTATGCGAGGAAGTTGACGAACACGAAGCCCGCGAGGCTTCCGAGTGTCATGCCGAGCCAGTACCAGCGGGGGAGGGCGATCCCGGCTACGGCGAGCACGCCTGTGACGATGACCACCGCGAACGCCGCGATGCCGATCAGCGGGTTGGGGAACCCGAACAGACCCGCCTGCCAACTCTCCATGACCGAGCCACACGAGATGACCGGGTTGAGCGAGCAACTCGGCACGTAGTCGGGGTTCTGCAGAAGGTGAATCTTCTCGATGGCGAGCGTCGACGCCGCGACGAATCCGAGGACCCCGAGGATGAGTAGCACCCACCCGGTGGGTCGGCTCACGTGCACGAGGCCGGTCAGACCTCGTGAACCCGACTGTTCGCCGGTGTCGGACCGGGCGACCTCCGAGTCGGCGTCGGCGCGCGTTGCGTCGATTGACTCCTTGTCGGTGTCGACGGGGACGTGCGCGTTGTCGTCGGCGTGTGTCGTGCTCATGGTTGGTGCCTCGCGTATCGGGTGCGATGGTGTCGGTCGGCTACTGCTTGTTCGCTGCCTCGTTGACCGCTGCAATGAGGGCATCCGGGGTGCTGAGCTGGACCGGCTGTCCGTTGATCTTGATGGTCGGCGTCGAGTTGACTCCCGAGTTGAGCGCCTTCTGGGTGGTGTCCTTCACGAAGCCGCTGAACTGCTCGTCGCCGATGCACTGCTTGAGGTTTGTCGCTCCGACCTGCTTGGCGATCGAGTTGAGCTCATCGTTGGTCAGGCCGGGACCACCCTCTTCGGGCTGCTGGGCGTAGAGCGCGTTGTGGAACTTGATCCAGGTGTCGAAGTTGCCGTCACCTGCGGTCGATTGCGCGACGCACGCCGAGGCATTGGCTGCGCGTGACGAGTAATTGGTGGTCGACATCCGGTCGAGGATGGCGATCGGCATGTAGTCGACGGCAACCTTCGGATTGCTGCGGATCTGCTCCATGGCACCGGCGAACTGGGTCTCGAAGGAGCGGCAGGCGGGGCACTGGAAGTCCTCGACAACCGTCACCGTGACGGGCGGGGTGGTGCCCTTGGGTGCTGTGGTGACGCGGTAGGCGTTGTCGGTGGCGACGGTGACATTGCTCGACGATCCGGTGGCCGACTCGTTCGAGACGAGCACCCAGACGCCGATTCCGACGGCCAGGGCGACCAGCACTACGGCTGCACCGATCTTCATCAGCAGGGAACGGCGCTTCTCTGCCGCTCGCGGGTCAACGATCGGCTTGCGACGCTTGTCGGCCACAGGTCCCTCACATCTCTTTCGCTCGTCATCTGGGGTGAGGACCGACCACATCGTCGCGACACGAATGCGCCGATACGGCTGGATAACGGTCCGTCGCCGTTCTCAAGGGTACGCAAACCTGCCTGAGAAAAGGCATAAGGCTTAGGTCCTGACCGGCGTCGCCTGCAGGTCAGCTGGTGCGTTCACCCCGATGAGGAGTGTTGGCCGCGCCGATCAGCGCTTCGCGTGCGCGGGCGACGCGCGAACGCACCGTACCGACCGGGCAGCCGGTGACCTCGGCAGCCTCCTGGTACGACAGCCCGAGGACCTGCGTCAACACGAGAGCTTCACGTCGTTCCGGAGGTAGATCGTCGAGCAGGAGATTGACGTCGACGACGTCTTCCCACCCCGTCGAGCGCGGCTGCCGGGTATCCGCGGCGTCGATCCAGTCCACGCCGCCCGCGATGCGCGGACGCGACATTGCGCGGCGTACGTCGTCGGCGCAGACGCGTCGCGCGATGGCGAGGAGCCAGGTGCGGGCCGTCGAATTGCCCGCGAAGCGTGGAAGCGAGCGGATCGCCCTGAGGTAGGTCTCCTGCGTCAGGTCGTCGGCGACGCGGGGGTCGGCGAGATGTGCGACGAATCGCCAGACGTCACGCTGTGTCTCCCGCACGAACTGCTCGAGCGCCCGACGGTCGCCACGAGCTGCCGCGAAGGCCAGTTCGGTGACTTCAGCGTCGTGGTCGGACGCCGATCGATCGGCGGGGACGGTCATGGGGATCAACCCTAACCTGCGGGGTCATCGCGGATCGAGCTCGGGCGGCAGACCGCGGTACTCCTTGACCGGTGGTGCGGCGAACTCGCCGGACGCGGTACCCGTGTGCAGGCCCATCGCGGCCATCGCCGAGAGCATCCCGACACCGGCGGCGACGCCGTCGATGACGGGGACTCCGAGGTCGGCGGAGAGTTCGGCCGCGAGGTCGGCCATGCCCGCGCATCCGAGCACGATGGCGTCGGAACCGTCCGTCGCGAGCGCTTCACGGCATGCCTTCGCGAGGATCTCGGCGGTGTCGGGGTTGGTCTCGAGGTCGAGCACGGCGATCTCACACGCATGGATGCCGCGACACTGCGTGCTGAATCCGTAGTGCGCCACGAGATCTGCGGCTCGTCCGATCGTCCGGTGCAATGTGGTGACCACCGAGAACCCTCGGCCGAGCGGCGCGGCGAGATGCATTGCGGCCTCGGCGATCCCGAGGACCGGTGCCACAGCCAGTTCACGAGCGGCGTCGAGGCCGGGGTCGCCGAAGCACGCAACCAGATATCCGTCGGCGTCGGGGTTGGCGCTGATGGCCCGAAGTAGTCCCGGGACAGCGAGTGCCTCGTCGACGTGGCTCTCGATCGACGAGGGGCCGGCTTCGGAGGTGATCGCGACGATTTCGGCGTCCGGCCGTGCCACCGACCGTGCTGCGGCGGCGATCACCGCGGTCATCTCCGCGGTCGTGTTGGGGTTGATGACGCACAACTTCATCGGTGTGGTTGTCTCCCTTGCCTTCTCATGTGGCGTCGTTCTGAGGTGTTGACCAGAGCCTCGTGGCGACATCGCGATCCGCGCAGTTGCGTCGGATGCGGGGTGGGGCCCCGGGGGGGGGGGCGGGTGGGGGGAGAGGGGGTTTCAGCAACCGGAGGCGGGTGTCAGGATGCAGGTTCGGCCTCGGCGCTCGACGTCGAATCCGCTGTGTCCTTTGCTTCGGCGGCAGGGCTTGCCGTCGGCGAACCGGGAAGCATGGTGCCGTCGGCGGCGACCTCCATGTCGGTCGTGATGGTCGCTGCCGGGACGTGCATGCCGTGGAGGAAGTACGGCGAGGCCAACTTCATTCCGGCGTAGTAGAAGATGAAACCTGCTGCGGCGCCCATGAACCAGGTGAAGCTGGCCTCGTACGAGGTGCCCCAGATGACGAAGCAGATCGGGATGATCGATGCGAGCACCACCGAGATGACCGCAACCGGGTTCCAACCACCGCGGTAGTGGTAGGCGCCCTCGGGGCTCATGGTGAACAGGTCGTCGACGATGATCTTCTGCTTCTTCACGAGGTAGAAGTCAGCGATGAGAATGCCGAACAGTGGTCCGATCACGGCCCCGAGGGTGTCCATCGTGTAGTGAATTGCGCTCGGGTTGTTGAACAGATTCCACGGCGTGATGATGACCGAGCCGATCGCCGCGATCATGCCGCCCATGCGCCAGGAGATCTTGGTGGGCGCGACATTCGAGAAGTCGAATGCTGGGGAGACGAAGTTGGCGACGATGTTGATGCCGATGGTGGCGATCGCGAAGGTCAGTACGCCGAGAACGGCGGCCGTGGTGTTGTCGATTTGGTCGACGATGTGCACGGGGTCGGTGACGATCTTGCCGTCGGCGTCGCGACCGATCACGGTGGCGCCCGCCGAGACGGTGCACACGACGAGGATCGAGAAGAAGAGGAAGTTGACCGGGAGACCCCAGAAGTTGCCCTTCTTGACCTCGCCGAAGGTCTTGCCGTAGCGAGAGAAGTCGCCGAAGTTGAGCATCGGGCCCGAGAAGTAGGAGACCACGAGGGCGAATGCGCTGATCATCATCGTGATGGTCGGCCACGTTCCGCTGATACCGGAGCCCTCCGACAGATCGAAGTGCACATTGCTCCAGCCCGCCTTGGCGATCAGGTACACCGCGAGCGCGATCATCACGACGTAGACGGCAGGTCCGCAGAAGTCGATGAACTTGCGGATGGTGTCCATGCCGTTCCAGAAGACGAGCGCCTGCAGCACCCACATCACGACGAAGCCGGCCCAGCCGAGTAGTGACAGGCCGAGGAACGCGTGCGAACCGTTCTCGCCGTAGGGCTCGAGTGCCGGCCAGAATTTCAGCGCCAGCAAACCGAATGCCGTCGATGCCAGATATGTCTGAATTCCGTACCAGACAACGGCAATGGAGCCGCGGATGATTGCCGGGATATTGGCGCCCTTGACGCCGAAGCAGATTCGCGTGGTGACCGGGTACGGCACGCCGGCCTGCTGGGACGGCTTGGCCACCAGGTTGCAGAGTATGTTGACGGCGACGATGCCCACCAACAGTGAAACGAGCACCTGCCACGACGAGATGCCCAGTGCGAAAAGGCTTCCGGCGAATACGTACCCGCCGACGCTGTGCACGTCCGACATCCAGAACGCGAAGATGTTGTACCAGGTCCAGCTCTGCTCTTTCAGCGGAGCCAGATCCTCATTCGTCAATTGCTGGTCGTAGCCGACCTTGATGATGCTTTCGCCCGCCGCACTATGGTGCTCGGTGGCGATCTGCGCGTCGGATGAAGCGCTCATGATTCTCCTCGGGGCATTGGTGACATCGGAGTGGTCTCCGAAGTGCCTGAGTCGAAACTAAGAACCCTTTGTTACCCGACAATTAACACACAAATATATTCCGCGTCACACCGAATATATTCGCACGTCAGTCCGCATTGGCGGCGGAGTGCGTCGCGGAGCGGTGCCTTCGGCCGGTGGGCGAATCGTGGACGGCACCGACGACGGCGACCACGGCGATCACCACACCCGCGACGAGTAGTGCTGTGCCCATGTGGACGCGCATCAACACCACGCCGAGTGCCGCGCCCGCGATCAGCGAGATGACCGCGGCGGTGCGTCGACCTGTTCCACCGCCTTTGCCGGACCCGAAGAAGGAGTCGGCGGCGAGGCCGGTGATGGTCGAGGTCACGACGACGGTCGTCACGTCCTTGACGGCGACGGCGCGCGCCGCGGCGGCTTGAATGCCCATCGCGGTGGCCGCGATTGTCGTCACCGTGATCATCACCGCATGTTCGGGCTGGTCGCCGGAGATGAACAGCGTGATGGCCAAGGCGACCATCGTCGCGGAGACCGTTGCGAACAGGACCGTGGTGCCAAGCGTCCATCGACGCTCGGCGTGTCGCAGTGTGCGCCCACCGATAGCTGCACCAATCATGAAGCCCGCAAGGGCCATTGCGGGTCCGAGGATGGGCAGGCCGGAACCACCCGCGAGCGCCATGCCGAGGATCACCACGTTGCCGGTCATGTTGCCGGTGAAGACCTTGTCGAGGCCGAGATAGCCGACGGCGTCGTTGATGCCGGTGGTGAACGTGAGCGCCAGCATCAATGACAGGTGCATGCGTTCGGTGGGGATCGCGTGAATGCGGGTCAGCAACGCGAGAATCCTCCTTGATCGGGGGTGGCGGCGGGACTGGCGGACGCGAGTTCGATCGCCCGAGCGATGAGCGCGGTGTCGCTGCCGCGCGGACCGACGAGGCTGCGTCCGATGGGGCCATCCGACGTCTCGCGATCCGGGAACGTCACCGCGGGTCGACCGGTTGCCGCCGCGATCGCGGTCAGTTGCAGTGTGGCCGTTCGGGTCTTCTCGACCTCTGCGTCGGATGCCCAACGGCGGGGTGCGGCCGTTGCCGCTGCGGGAATGTCGAGGACATCATCGCCGAGTTGCTCGTCGAACTGCGCTGCGAGGGCCGCTAGTTCGTCAAGGGCCCGGGCGTCGTCGTCGGCATCGATGGCCGCAGCCACGGCGAAACGTGCGGCCGCTGATCCCTCGAGTGCACCTGGATGCGCGGTGATCCAGTCGCCGTGGACAGACCATGCCTGGAATGCCTGGTGTACGCGGAATGCCTCGGCAAGGCGGGCGAGTTCACCGTCGTCGATGTCGAGATCGTCGAGTGTCGGCATGCCGGAACCGATGTCGGTCGTCGACCGGGCGTCGAGCAGTGTCGTGGTCGCCAGTGCGAGAAGGTCGGGGTCGCGACTCAGCAGGCCGATGGTGTCGAAATCCGGTGCCAGCGCCAACAACCCGCGCGTGGAGATGGACCCGTGCGTGGAACGCAGGCCCCACAGCCCCTGATACGACGCGGGAGTGCGGATCGACCCGGCGGTGTCGGTCGCGAGCCCGAGGTCGGCGTCGCCGTGGGCTACCGCGCTTGCCGGGCCACTCGACGAGCCCCCGGGAAGCGCTGCCGGGACCGCGGCGTTGGGAGGTGTTCCGTAATGCTGGTTGTCGCCCGCCATCGAGTAGGCGAACTGGTCGGTGCGGGCGATGCCGCGAATGTGTGCACCCGAGTTCAGCAGCCGCGCAACGGCCGCGGAGTGCTCGGTTGCGGCCGGGACCGACCGTTCGTATGCGGGTACCCCGCCGCCGGTGGGGAAACCGGCAACTGCGAAAACATCTTTCACAGCGACCGTCGTTCCGGTCAGCGGTCCCGGTGCTGCCGCCTCGATGAGTGGATCGCCGACGACTCGCCACACCGTCGAATCGAATCCGCGACGCGGCGTGCTCGTGTGGACCGTGACGAGGCGCCAGGTCGCGTCGTGACGTCGCCACACCTGCGACTGCACGGCCCTGCCTCCTTCGGGAACGTCGTAGACGACGAGTGCGCTACCGAGATCGATTCCGCAACTCCAGGTATGGACGTCGATCAGGCTGCCGATGGCGTGTGTGAGCGCGCCCGAACGCAGGGTGTCGGCGACACCGTGGAGTACCCCGGGGCCTGCGACGCAGGTGATGTCGGTGCACAGAAACCGGTGCATGGCGCTGTGGTCGTCTGCTGCTGCCGCTGCCCAGAATCGACGTACGACGGCGTCGAGGTCGTCGGGTGCGGTCACTGCGCGAAATCCGATCGTCGAATCCGCGCGTGCACGCCCTTCACCAGGTCGACGACCTGAGAGATGTTGAAATCCGTTGCGGCGCTGAGATAGGCGAGGGCCTGCGCGGGTTCCATGCCGTACCGCACGCCCAGCAGCGAGATCGCGGAGCGCACGCAATTCTGCACGGCGACGTCGAGGTCGGGGTCGAGGCCCGTCGGAATCAGGAAGTCTCGGGTTTCGGCGATCGGTGCCACGAGTTCGCCGAAGCGCGCGGTCACGTCGGAGGCAGGGATCACGTCGAATCGGATGGTCGCCCGTAGTGACGCCTCGAGCGCGGTCAGCGCGACCTCGCCGTCGCCCTGCGCGAAGTGCGGATCACCGACATACGCCAGCGCGCCGGGAACCTGCACCGGCAGATAGAGGGTCGCACCCTCGGTCAGGAGCGTGAGGTCGAGGTTGCCGCCGTGCGGACCGGGCTGAATCGAGTTGAGTCGCACGTCGCCCGCGGCTGCCACACCCATGATGCCCAGGAACGGCGCAAGCGGAAAGCGCGCGGCCAGTTGTGGATTCGACGTCGACAGGGGTAGAACTCCGCGGGCATCGTCGCCCTCGCCCTCGACCGACACGAATGCGCTGTACGTCGCACCGCCGAGCGGGTACTCGCCAGGCAGTGAACCGCGACCGTGGCGATTCGACACGACGCCGTAGGGGACTCGACGCCTGGTCTCCACGACGGTCATCGCCAGAAGATCGCCCGGCTGCGCTCCACGCACCTCGATTGGCCCGGTCACGACATGCGGTCCGTCGACGCCCTGGACATGCGTGCGGTCGGAGGCGCACAGGGCGACTGCCTCGTCGAGCACCATGTCGGGGTCGACGCCGTGCGTACCGAAGAAGGCGCGGGGATCACGACCCTGGTCGGAAAGGATGCCTTCGTGGCTGAGGGTGTCGATGGTGACGCTGGTGCCCGGGTCGATCGACATGATGGCGGTGTCGGCCGCGCAGGGCAGATCGCCCCAGAACACGTCGTCGGGTCGGCAGTCGAGGTAGTCATCGCCGATGATCGGGCCTGAACCCGCTGGGAGGATGACGTTCTCACTCGCGGCGTGCACGGTCCCGGTTTTCTGCATAGTCCCGGCTTTCTGAATCGTCACTGATTGCTCCGTTCGACGAGTCGGACGACCTCTTCGAGGTGTGCGGTCATGGCTGCGACCGCCTGGTGGTGGTCGTTGGCGCGTACGGCCTCGAGGATGTCGCGGTGGCCGTTGTAGGAGTTGCGTCGACCTTCGCGGGTGGCGTGCGAGCGCGCGCGGACCGTCTGGACCCACCCCGCACTGAGTTGGCAGAGCGACACCAGCAGCGGGTTGCGTGCTGCTCGAGCGAGTTGCATGTGGAAGGCGACATCCTGGGCGAGTGATTCGGTGGGGTTGAGGCCCGTGTGGGTCGACGCCAGGATGGATTCGAGCGCAACGAGATCCGACGCTGTTGCCCGGTCGGCGGCGAGTCCCGCGACCTGGGGTTCGATCAGCATGCGCAGTTCGGCGACGTGATCTTCCTCCGCGTCGTCGCTCATCGTCTCCAACAGCGCAGTGGCGTTGGCCGAGCGTCGCGCGACGACTGTTCCGCGACCGGGTGTCCTGGTGACGAGCCTGCGCTGCTCGAGGTCGCTGAGTGCCTCGCGGATCGTGGTGCGGGAGACCTCGAGGTTCTCGGCGAGTACGCGCTCGGGCGGCAACTTGTCGCCGGGAGAGAGGTCGTCGACCACCATTTTCTCCAGGTAGGCGGCAGTGCTGGCACTGAGTGTGTGTCCGCGACGCAGCATGCGCTCTCCTTCTTTCAGTCGAACTTGGTCTCTTGGTATGACCAACTTTAACCGATGCGTTACGACTCGTGCAGTGCGAGGAAACAACTCCGATCGAAGGTGGAGACAGATCTTGACGCCGATCGACGCGGCGTCGAACACCGAAGGAGCGACCAATGGACCTGGTTCTGCGCGACGTACGGTTGTCTGACGATGCCCCACTCGTCGACATCGAGATCGACGACGGGCACATCCGCGAGATCTGTTCGCAGAGCACGGCTGAGGCGGACGAGACAATCGAATGTGCGGGCCGCGTGGTGATTCCGGGCTTGATCGAGTCGCACATGCACCTCGACAAGGCGCTCCTCGACAAGGAGGAACCCAACCGCGACGGCACGCTCGCGGGCGCGATTGCAGTAACCGGCGCGCTCAAGAGTCGATTCACCCCGGACGCCGTCGCCGCCCGTGCGCGGCAGGTGATCGATCAGGCGATCATCAACGGCACCAGTCTGATTCGAGCGCATCCCGATGTCGACCCGATCATCGGGTTGCTCGGCGTCGAGGTACTGCTCGAACTGCGCGACGAGTATCGCGGGCGCATCGATCTGCAGATCGTCGCCTTCCCGCAAGAGGGAATTCTCAAGGCGCCGGGCACCATCGACCTGATGCGCGAGGCACTGCGGCGCGGTGCCGACGTGGTGGGTGGGTGTACGTACAACGAAGCCGACGTCGTCGACTGTCACCGCCACATCGATATGGTCTTCGACCTCGCCGAGGAGTTCGGGGTGAGAGTCGACATGCACGCCGACTTCGCCGACGACGCTTCCGATCCGCGTTTCGGTCTGGCCGCACGGATAGCCGAGGTCACCGCAGCACGCGGTATGGCGGGGCGAGTCGCGGTGGGGCACATGACATCGTTGGCTGGCCTACCCGCCGGTGAACGTCGCGCCGTGCTCGCCGACCTCGCGGCGGCGGGAGTCGCGGTGGTTCCCCTGCCCGCGACCGACATTCACCTCGGCGGGCGCACCGACACCCACAACATTCGACGAGGTGTGGTTCCGGTGCGCGATCTGTGGGACGCGGGTGTGCAATGCGCCTTCTCGTCGAACAACGTGCGTAACGCCTTCACGCCCTACGGAAATGCTGACCTACTCGACATCGGCCTGTTTCTCGCGCAGGTCTCGCATCTGTCCGGTCCCGACGACCTCGCCAGGGTGCTGACCATGGCCACCTACTCCGCCGCCGACATCGTCGGTATCGCGGATAGGTACGGAATCGCGCCGGGCCGAAGGGCGGATCTCGTTGTGCTGTCGACCCACAGCGTCGCCGACGCGCTGCTCGATCGGCCGGACCGCTGCTTCGTCATCAAAGACGGGCGCATCGTCGCCCGTACCACCCGTACCACCGAACTGCTGGAGGTTGTCCATGCGTGACCGCATTCCCCACGAGATCGTTGCATCCATCCTCGCGGGCCTGACCGCGTTCATCGGCGGGACCGCGCTCAACCTACCGCCGTGGGCGATCTTCATCGGTTGGGCCGGAACGTTTTTGCTCGGCGGTCCGTCCTGGGCGAACGCCAGGCGCTTGTGGCTGACCATGCCGGTTGGGTCGACGTTCGCACTCGTCATCGTGCTCATCGATACGCACATCGGCACGATCGCCGGGGAGGGGCGGTTTGCGCAGAACCTCGTGCTTGCGGTGATCATCTTCGTGGTCAACTCGGCGTTGATGTTCTCCGGGAGGATCGGGGCGCTCGCGTTGATCCCGGGCATGTTCCTCGGCTTCGCCTCGTACTTTGCGACCTTCTTCGGTGGATTCGGGTTCGACGCGGGAAATCCCTGGGCCGCATGGGTATCGGTCGTCGCGATGAACTTCTTGGGACCGGTGTTCGCGTATCTGTCGGTACGCCTTGCCTTTCCGCGCGAGGTCTCTTCCGGCCACGTCGCGTCGGCAACCTCCGACATCTCCGTCGCGGCATCCGGTCATGAGGCGGACACCGAAGCCGAGCCGACGTCCCGGAATGTTCCGTCAGGCGAGGTCCGGTCGCACGCCGAGTGATTCGCTTGTCTCGATGATCGCTTCCTCGAGCCTGGCGTGATGAACGCTCGCGGCGGCAAGGACGGCCGACGTGTCGCGGGCGGTGAAGGCGGCGAGCAGGTCGGCGTGGTCGGAGTTCAGCTTCGCCTGGGTCGGGGCGTCGACGGAGCGCATCACCTGGAACGGTTCGGTGAGGTTCCACGTCGCGTCGAACATGTTGAGCAGGCGCGGCATCTCGCAGGGGGCGGTCAGCGTGGTGTGGAACCGCCGTGACACGTCGTGAAATGCCTTGCCGTCGTTGAACTTCGTCGCAGTCAGCAGTTCCTGGTGAAACTCGGTGGCCGCTGCGATCTGCGCGTCGGTGATGTTCGAGACGGACCGGGCGAGAGCGGCCTGTTCGAGAACTCCGCGAACGAAGTAGATCTCCTTGAGTTCGGCAAGGGACAGTTGGCTGACGTGGTATCCAGAATTACGCTGGTGATCGACAAGCCCCTCGCCGACAAGGGTTTTCAGTGCTTCACGGACGGGGATCGCGCTGACTCCGAACGCGTCGGCGATGTCGGCGGGCATGATCTGAGTGCCGGGAGGCGCCCCTCCGGAAAGAATGAGTCGACGCATCTCCTCGAGCACGTTTGCGCGGTCGTTACCCGACCGGGTCTCAGCAAGCTGGACGAGTAGGCGGTTGGTCATCTTGCTACTCATGGTGCACGTGCCCCTGCTTGCGGTCACGAACTTCGTGATGTGCCGCCGCCGCAGACGGGTGACGCGTGATCCATTGCGCCACAGCCTCGGTGAGCCGCTGCTGATTATGGCGCTTGACGATCTCGTGGCCCTCGTCGTCGAACATCAGGAGCTCGGCGATCCCGCCACGGGCACGCAATTCGTCGACCATCTGCTGGGATTCGCTGACCGGCACGTTGGTGTCGTGTGCGCCGTGGACCACCAGCAGCGGCGCGGTGATGTCGTCGATGCGGTGGATCGGTGAGAGATCGCGGAGTAGTTCGCGATCGGATTCGGGGTGCCCGTACTTGGTGTACGCCGCGACGGCGATCCACGGTTCGGTGTTCCGGAAGAACGACTCGAGATCGCTCATGCCGCAGATTGCGATGCCCGCGGCGAACACCTCGGGATGAAAGGTCAACGCCGCCAACGTGAGGTAACCGCCATACGAGCGGCCGGAGACGTAGAGGCGGTCGGGGTCGGCAACGCCGGACGAACACATGTGTGCCGCGCAATCGGCTGCGTCGTCGATGCCCGCATAACGGCCGTACCGGTCGTCGGCGTGAGAGAAAAGGCGACCGTAACCCGACGACCCGCGCACGTTGGGTGCGAACACCGATATTCCGGCGTCGACCAGTGGCCCGAACAAGAACTGGTAGTCGGGGCGGGTTTCGGCCTCGGGACCTCCGTGAAAGTACAGCAGGCATGGAGGTGGGCCCGCATCGGTACTCTTCGCGCGATACAGCCATCCGGACAACGGCATTCCGTCACGCGCGGAGAACTCGCGGTATTCCGGACGCAACGCCGACGACGGGCCGGTGCCTGTGATCACGTCGTCGCGGATCGGCGTCACCGACGATGTCGGCGTGTGCACGAGGTGTACGAGCGGCGAGTGCTGTGGGCACGAAATCGTCAGCGCGACAATGGTTCCGGCAGCACTGATCGACAGATCCGACGCGACGTCGCCGGGTAGCGGGATCGGATCGTGCAAGGTCTGATCCGGCAGCGTGAGAATCTGCAGCTCGCTTCGGCCACCCACGTTCCAGAGCATCGCGACTGTCGACTGGTCGTTGCTGACCGCGAACTCGTCGAGTCCTGCGCCCGCGCGCTGGGCGAGGACGCGGAAACGTTTGCCGGTCTTGGAGACCTCGACGCCGAGCAGGCGGGGGAACTTGGCGTCGAAATCGCTCGTGACCAAAGCCTGCACGCTGTCGAGATCGCGACTGGAATCCTGTGGGGGACCGACGAAGACGAGTGAAGGGTGGTCGAATCCCTGGTCGAGGATATAACCCTGGTCGGTCACCGAGCCGGGATCGTTGGGCAGGATGGTCGACATCGACATCTCGTCCGAATCGGCCGCGTCCTCAGCCTCGTTACGGCGGAGCAGCAGCATGTCGCGGAATCCGCGAGGGCCGACACGCAGGAGCGCCGCGCCCTTCCACGAGTCGATCAGCGCGCCGCCGACGCGGACGTCGAGTATCTCGGTCGCGCCCGTACCGGGATGTGCGCGAACCGAATACGCCGTGCCGTCGGGGGTCGTCGCGGTGATCAACACCCAATCGGTGTCCCAACCCACGAGTGAGACCGTGCCGAACGAACGTCGTGAACCGAGCGTCGCCCTGTTCGACCAATCGGATTCGGTCTCCTGACGGTTGCTGCCGATGCGATGCGACCTGTTGTCGGCGGGATCGGTGGTGACAACCCAGACCTGGTGGTGCTCACCGCCACTCGGCGCCAACTCGACGGCGAGCCATTCGCCGTCCATCGAGTGCACGAGCTTGCGGACGGGACCGGTTGCGGGGACGCTCACCCAGCGCAGCTCGCCGACACCCTCGGGCGACAACACACGTTGTGCCGCACGCGGATAGCCCGCGCCGTCGTCGACGATATAGGCGAACGCCCTGCCGTCCGGCGAGACCGACGGCCCGTAGGTGTGCCACCCACGATCGTCGAAGTTGACGAGAGTCGTCGCGTCGGCCTGCTCGTCGACGATTCCGGTGTCGGTGATGTCGTCCGCGCTCACCGTGGCGTGATGTCTTCCATGGCCTGCAGCCACATTTCGAGTACGGCGAGCTGCCACAGCTCGTTGGAATCGAGCGTGGTGCGCGTGCCGTTGGGATCGGCAAACAACCGGTCGAGGGTCTCCGGTCGATACAGCGCGCGGTCCTTCGCCGACTGCGCGCGCAGGGTATCGGTGACCAGATCGAGCACTCCGCCCTCGAGGTGGCGAATGCCGGGGACGGGGAAGTATCCCTTGGTGCGGTCGATCACCGCTGCGGGCAACAACTTTCGAGATGCCTCCTTGAGGACACCCTTGCCGCTCGGATTCAGCTTGAGGTCGGGCGGGCATGTCGCGGCGAGCTCGACGAATTGGTGATCGAGGAACGGCACGCGCGCCTCGAGGCCCCACGCCATCGTCATGGTGTCGACTCGTTTCACCGGGTCGTCGACCAGCATCACCGTCGTGTCGAGACGCAACGCGGCGTCGACGGCCGAATCCGCACCGGGAGCGGACTGGTGTGCGAGGGCGAATTCCCAACTGGGGTCGTAGTTGCTGTCGCCGAGCAGGTACTGATCGTTGAGCAGCGCCAGGACGTCGGCATGCGAGCGGTCGAAGAAGACCTCGCGGTAGGCCTTGGTGGTCTCTTCGCGTGCGATCCCCTGCAGCGGGGGATACCACGAGTAACCGCCGAGGATCTCGTCGGCGCCCTGCCCCGACTGCACGACCTTGATCGACTTGCTGACCTCCTGCGAGAGGAGATAGAACGCGACGCAGTCGTGGCTGATCATGGGCTCGCTCATGGCCGCGATGGTGTCGGGGACGGCGGGCAGGAGGCGATCGGTGCCGATGTGGATCTTGTGGTGGTCGGTGCCGAACGTCTCGGCGACGAGGTCGGAGTAGGCGTACTCGTCGCCCGATTCGCCTCCCGCGGAATCGAATCCGATGCTGAACGTCGCGAGATCCTTCTGCCCCTGCTCGGCGAGAAGTGCCACGACCAACGACGAATCGATTCCGCCGGAGAGCAGCACGCCGACCGGAACGTCGGCGACCATGCGACGTCGAACCGAGGTGCGCAGCGAATCCATCAGTTCGTCCTGCCAGCGCACCGCGTCCCAGTCGGCACGGCTGGGATCGGGCGCGAAAACCGGTTCCCAATAACGACGTTCGGTGCTGCGTCCGTCGGGTTGAATGACGCGCACTGTGGCGGGCGGCAATTTGCGCACGCCATTGTAGATGGTGTGGGGTGCGGGAACCACCGCGTGGAAGCTGAAATAGTGATGCAGCGCAACGCGATCGAGCGACGTGTCGACATCACCGGCGCGCAGCAGTGCCTGCAGCGACGACGCGAAGCGTAGACGTCCAGGAGTCTCCGACAGATAGAGCGGTTTGATCCCCAGCCGGTCGCGCGCGAGGGTCACCACACCGGAATCGGTGTCGACGACGGCGAAGGCGAACATCCCGATGAGGTGATCGACGCAGTCGGTGCCCCAGGCGTGGAACGCCTTGATGATCACCTCACTGTCGGCGTGGGAGAAGAAGCGGTAGCCCTTGCCCTCGAGTTCTGCGCGCAGTTCCTTGTAGTTGTAGATGCAGCCGTTGAACACCATTGCGAGGCCGAGTTCGGAGTCGACCATCGGCTGCGCGCCGCGCTCCGACAGGTCGATGATCTTGAGTCGTCGATGCCCGAGAGCCACCGACCCTTTCACGAACAGTCCTGAACCGTCGGGACCGCGACGGGTCATCGAGCAGGTCATGGTGTCGACGGCAGAGGCGTCGGGCGCCGAGCCGTCGAACCGGATTTCACCGCAGATGCCACACATATAGTCAGTCCTCTCGGTTGCTTGACTTGTTCAGCCTAGGAGTTTCGTCATGGCCCGGCAGGGCAAGTGGAGCGCCAGGTCACGCGGTCGGCGTCACCCAGGTGGTGATCTCGCAGTGAACGACCTCGACGCCGTGCGTGTCGGTGATCGAGATGGACACCACCACATCGCGTCCGGAGTCGATGACAGCGAAGTCGACGGGTTCGGCGAGTGTGGCGACGGCTGACAGGCGGGTGGTCGCCTTCGTCAGGTAGTCGGCGGTCATCCCCTTCGGAATCCATCGATGCGTCGTCGGTGTCGTCGCCTCCATCAGCATGCCCATCGCGACCTCGGCGAGGTTACATGCCGCGATGGCATGGAAGGTGTGGATGTGGTTGTAGACGCCGAACCACTTGGGTGCTGTGACCCTGCAGTATCCGGGCCGCATCTCGTCGACGTAGGGGAGGATCGTGCCGAAGTACGGCACCCGCACCGACATCCCGAGGGAGAAGAGTGCCTTTCCGAGCCCGTTGTCGGGCAGTTTTCGGCGCAGCGCGTAGGTGGGCGAAAGAGAAGGGCGCGTCGCGGGCGTTGGCGTAGATGACGATTTGGCGTCGGACATTGCCCGGATGCTACTCGGGCGAGGAACCTTGATGAGGTGACGCCTCCTTCCGAGAAGGACCCACCGCCCTCAGACCACCCGGATTCGACCGACAAGCCCAGTTCGACCGACCAGTCCGATTCCCCAGACCAGCCCAGTACCAGCGACCAGCCCGATTCGACCGACCACGCCGAACACCCGCACCACTTCCATCTCAGCCCGACCTGGTGGCGCGGTGGCATTCCACTGATCGTCGGCGTGATCATCTACTTCATCCCGGCTCCGGCCGGCGTCGACGCCAACGGCATGCACATGCTCGGGATCTTCGTCGCGACGATCCTGGGACTGATCCTGCAGCCGCTGCCGACGGGTTCGGTGGCGATCATCGGGCTCGCGCTGGCGATGGTCACCAAGACGATGACGCCCAAAGAGGCGCTCGCGGGCTTCTCGAACACGACCATCTGGCTCATCGTCGCGTCGTTCTTCATCGCCGAGGCGTTCATCGTCACGGGTCTCGGGCGTCGGGTTGCGCTGATCTTCGTGCGCGCAATAGGCAAGTCGAGTCTCGGGTTGGCGTACGGGATGGGGATCGCCGATCTCATCCTTGCTCCCGCGACGCCGTCGAACACCGCACGCGCGGGCGGAGTGATCTACCCGATCGTGCGATCGCTCGCCGAACTCGTCGACTCGACGCCGAAGACCGACGCCTCGCGGCGCAAGCTCGGCGCCTACCTGATGCTGACGGCGCTGCAGGTCAACGTGGTCACCTCCGCCATGTTCCTCACCGCGATGGCGGGCAATCCGCTGGCCCAGGAGGCCGCGGAGAAGATGAAGATCGAGATCACCTGGGGCAACTGGGCACTCGCCGCGATCGTTCCCGGTCTCGTCAGCCTCATCGCGACGCCGTGGGTGATGTCGAAGATCTACGCGCCGACGCTCAAGAAGACACCGGAGGCCCCCGCCCTCGCGCGCGACGAACTGAAGAAGAGTGGCTCGATGTCGCGCAACGAGTGGATTCTCGCCGCCACGTTCGTGCTGCTGCTCATCCTGTGGTGTCTTGGCAAACAACTGAACGTCGACGCCACGACCACCGCCTTCGCGGGCATCGCGATTCTTCTCGTCACCGGCGTGCTGACGTGGAAGGACATCGTCACCGACACCGGAGCGTGGCAGACGCTGATCTTCTTCGGTGTGCTTGTCGCGATGGCCGACGAACTCCGCAAGCTCAAGGTGATCGACTGGGTCGGCGACAAGGTGGCCTCCAGCGTCGACGGCCTGCCGTGGCTGGTGGCGTTCGCCGTCCTCACGCTCGTCTACTTCTACGTGCACTATCTGTTCGCGTCGAACACCGCGCAGATCGTCGCGATGTATGCCGTGTTCCTCGGTGCGGCGGTCGCCACCGGAGCGCCGCCGCTGTTCAGTGCGCTGGTCTTCGGTTTCATCGGCAGCCTGTTCGGCGGATTGGCCCACTACTCGTCCGGTCCGGCCGGTGTCATGTACGGGTCGGGCTACATCAAGACCAGTGAGTGGTTCCGCGTCGGCTTCCTGATGTCGGTGGTCAACATCATCATCTGGACCGCGATCGGCGCGCCGTGGATGAAGCTCATCGGGATCTGGTGACGCTCAATTCGCCTTGCGGCGCAATCCGAATCGCAACGCCTCGCGGTTGACCCCGGCGACGGCGTCGAGCGGAATCCCGGCCGGGCAGACGTCTGCGCACTCCCCGTAGGTGGAGCACGGGCCGAAGTCCTGTTCCATCTGCCCGGTGATCGCGTGCGCCCGCCTGCCACGCTCCTGTTTGCTCTGGGTCAGCGCGGCCAGATGGAGTAGTTTGGCGCCCGCGAACAGGTGCGCGGCACCGTTGGGGCAGGCGGCAACACACGCGCCGCAGCCGATGCAGGCCGCGTAGTCGAGGGCCTTCTCGCTGGTGTTGTGGTCGACGAGTTCGGCGTCGGCGTCGGGGGCCTGACCCGCCGCAACCGCGACGTGCCCGCCGGCTTCGATCACCCTGTCGAGTGCGGACCGGTCGACGACGAGGTCGCGGATGACCGGAAAACTGCTCGCGCGCAAGGGTTCCAGGCGCAGGTGCGTCGCGCCGTCGAAGTGTCGGAGGTGTTGCCGACACGACGGCGTGTTGGGTGTCGGACCATGCGGGCGCCCGTTCACCATCATCCCGCAGGCGCCGCACACGCCTTCGCGACAGTCGGAGTCGAAGGCGATGGGTTGCTCGCCCGCGTCGACGAGATGATCGTTGAGGCGGTCGAGGACGTCGAGCAGTGACATCTCGGCTGTCGCGTCGTCGACCACGTAAGTCTCGAAACGCCCGTCGTCGTCGGCGTCGGCCTGCCGCCAGGCTTCGATGGTGATTCTCATGCCGGCATCCTCACTGATCAAGTCTCACTTGTAGTTTCGTGTCTGCAACGGCACCGCNNGCCTCGCCCTGCGCGGTCTGGTGTTCGACGCGGAAGTGCGCGCCGCACGACTCGTCGCGATCGAGCGCGTCGAGGCACATCAGTTCTGCGAGTTCCATGAAATCGGCGACGCGGCCCGCCCGTTCGAGTTCCTGATTGAACTGCGCGCCGCTGCCGACAACCCGTACGTCGGACCAGAATTCGTCGCGCAGCTCGCGGATCTCGGCGATGGCCGTCGTCAACGAGTCGGCGCTGCGCATGACGCCGCAGCCGCGATAGAGGATCTCGCCGAGCCTGCGGTGGAAGCGGTCGGGGCCGGTGGTTCCGTCGACCGCGATCAGCCGGGATATCCGATCACGCACCGATGTGACCGCGTGCTGCACAGCCTCGTGATCGAGTGGCAGCGGTTCGTCTCCGAGCAGGGGCGCAAGGTAATTCGGCACCGAGTAGGGCAGGGTGAACCAGCCGTCGACGCATGCCGACAGCAGCGAGTTGGCGCCGAGGCGGTTGGCGCCGTGATAGCCCCACCCCACCTCTCCGCCGACGAAAAGACCTGGGATCGACGACATCTGGTCGAAGTCCGACCAGAGGCCGCCCATGGTGAAGTGAGCCGCAGGCGCGATACGCATCGGGACTTCGTAGGGGTCTTCGCCGGTGGCGTCGCGGTACATCGAGAAGAGATTGCCGTAGCGCTCGGAGATGGTCGATTTGCCAAGGCGCGCAAGGGCGTCGGCGAAGTCGAGGTAGACGCTGTTGTGCAGGGGCCCGACTCCGTGCCCGCCGTTGATCTCGGTCACGGCCGCCCGCGATGCGACGTCGCGCGGGGTGAGGTTGCCGTAGGCGGGGTAGCGGCGTTCGAGGTAGTAGTCGCGCTCTGCGTCGGGGATGTCGCCGGGCGGGCGGTCGTCGTGCTCCTTCTTCGGAACCCAGATGCGGCCGTCGTTGCGTAGCGACTCGCTCATCAACGTCGTCTTGGACTGCCACTCCGCGCTCACCGGCAGCGCGGTGGGGTGGAACTGGATGAACGACGGCGATGCCAGCAGCGCACCACGACGATGGGCACGCCACGACGCCGTCGCGTTGCAGTTGCGCGCGAGCGTCGACTGGAAGTAGACGGTGCCGTACCCGCCGGTCGCGAGCACGACGGCGTGCGCGGTCTGCGCGGTGATCTCGCCGGTCACCAGGTCGCGGACGACGATGCCCTGTGCGCGGCCGTCCGCCACGATCAGATCGAGCATCTCCTGGCGGGTGTGGAGGGTGACGGTGCCCGCCGCGACCTGTCGGAGCAACGCCTGCGACGCCGCGACCTGCAACTGCTGGCCGGTCTGGCCGCGCGTGTAGTAGGTGCGCGACACCTGCACCCCGCCGAAGCTGCGGGTGGCCAACGATCCGCCGTACTCGCGGGCAAAGGGCGCGCCGATGGCGTTGAGGTGATCGATGACCCGCACCGACTCCTCCGCGAGGCGGAAGGCGTCGGCCTCGCGGCCACGGAAATCGCCACCCTTGACGGTGTC
>NZ_DKJX01000095.1:0-162 GCF_002454935.1 Massilia sp. UBA6681 | reverse complement strand
CCGGCCAGGCCGGTACCCACCACGATCACGGTGAACTTGCGCCGATTGAGCGGGCCGACGAGCTTGTAGGCGTCGCGTCGACGCTGCCACGCGGTTGCCGGGTCGCCGTCGGGGACTCCGCCGGTCAGGTCGGTGCCGATGCGGCGGAGGTCGTCGAGGTCG
>NZ_DKJX01000077.1:0-11151 GCF_002454935.1 Massilia sp. UBA6681 | reverse complement strand
GGTCTGCTTGATCAGCTTCTCGATGTCCTTGAGCATCTGGTGCTCGTCCACGCACACCAGCGAGACCGCTTCACCGGTGGCGCCGGCACGGCCGGTACGGCCGATCCGGTGCACATAATCTTCCGGCACGTTCGGCAGGTCGTAGTTGACCACGTGCGGCAGCTGGTCGATGTCGATGCCGCGCGCGGCGATGTCGGTCGCCACCAGCACCTGCAGGCTGCCGTCCTTGAACTCGGCCAGCGCCTTGGTGCGCGCCGACTGGCTCTTGTTGCCGTGGATGGCCATCGCGCCGATGCCGTCCTTGCCCAGCTGTTCCACCAGCTTGTTGGCGCCGTGCTTGGTGCGCGTGAACACCAGCACCTGGTTCCAGCTGTTTTCCTTGATCAGGTGCGACAGCATCGGGTGCTTCTTGTCGCGGTCGACCGGGTGGATCTTTTGCGCGATCACTTCCACGGTCGAATTGCGGCGCGCCACTTCGATCGACTGCGGGTTGTTCAGCAGCTTGTCGGCCAGGGCCTTGATGTCGTCCGAGAAGGTGGCCGAGAACAGCAGGTTCTGGCGCTTCGGCGGCAGGATCGCCAGCACTTTCTTGATGTCGTGGATGAACCCCATGTCGAGCATGCGGTCGGCTTCGTCCAGGATCAGGATCTCGATCTTGGACAGGTCGACGGTGCGCTGGCCGGCGTGGTCGAGCAGGCGGCCCGGGGTGGCGACCAGCACGTCGACGCCCTGCTTGAGCAGCTTGATCTGCGGGTTGATGCCGACGCCGCCGAAGATCACGGCCGAGTTCAGGTTGGTGTACTTGCCGTACAGGCGCACGCTTTCCTCGACCTGGGCCGCGAGTTCGCGGGTCGGGGTCAGCACCAGGGCGCGGATGGCGCGCGGGGCGGTCTTGCTCTTCAGTGCGCTGCCGACCGCATCGGTCGACAGTCGTTGCAGGATCGGCAGGGTGAAGCCGGCGGTCTTGCCGGTGCCGGTCTGGGCGCCGGCCAGCAGGTCGCCGCCGTTCAGGACGGCGGGGATCGCCTGGGCCTGGATCGGGGTCGGCGAGGTGTAGCCTTGTTCAGTTACCGCGCGAACGATCGCATCGGACAAACCGAGAGTAGAAAATGACATAGATTCTTTATAAAAAGGGGGCCTGCGCAACACAGCGCCGGTCCAGGCAAATCGGATTAGTCATTGCAGGCGGGACGCAGTACAAACTGCGGGAACGCCGGACGCTGCCGCGCGTGGTAGACGCGCGCTGGCAGCCGGGATTATAGAGGACTTGTTTCTCTATGGAAAGTTTCTGACCGGGACTTTCCGTCCGGTGAAGCGGGTGCACTGTCTGCACCCGGAACCACAAGGCGTATTCTACGCGAAATCGCTGCAGCCGACCTTTAAGCCCTGCTTAGGCGAAGGCCGCCAGCAGGGGCACCATGGCGCCGAACACCTTCGGGCCGGCGGCAATGATGTCGCCCTTGTGCAGGTAGTCCGATTCGCCGTTGAATTCGCCGACGATGCCGCCGGCTTCGGTCACGAGCAGGGCGCCCGCCGCGATGTCCCACACTTTCAGGCCCTTCTCGAAGTAGCCGTCGATGCGGCCGGCGGCCACGTTGGCCAGTTCCAGCGCGGCCGAACCGCCGCTGCGCACGCCGTGGCAGCGCGAGGCGACCGTTTCGTACATGCGCAGGTATTCGGCCAGCGCGCGCGGATCGGGACCGTGGCCCGAGGCCAGCAGGGCCTTGCCGATGCGGTCCTTGCTGCTCACGCGGATGCGCTTGTCGTTCAGGTAGGCGCCGGCGCCCTTGGTGGCGGTGAACAGGTCATTGCGCACCGGGTCGTAGACCAGGGCGTTGGTGATCACGCCTTTCTGTTGCAGGGCGATCGAGATGCAGAAGTTGGGGTAGCCGTGCAGGAAGTTGGTGGTGCCGTCGATCGGGTCGATGATCCACACGTTTTCGCTCTCGTCATTCAGGTTCTTCGACGCGCCCGATTCCTCCGCCAGGATGGCGTGGTCCGGGTAGGCCTTCAGCAGCGTTTCCACGATCGCCTGTTCCGACGCCTGGTCGATGTCGGTGACGAAATCGTTGTGATTTTTTTCAGAAATGGTGATGCGATCGAGGTCGAAGGACGCGCGGTTGATGACGGTGGCGGCGCGGCGGGCGGCCTTGACGGCCGTATTGAGCATTGGGTGCATGGGCTTTCCGTGGAAAAAACGCGAACGCCCACCGCGCTTTCTTCGCGCCGTGAACGGTCAGCTGAATAGAGAATGACAAAGAGCAAAGCGGTGCCGAACCCGTTACAATCCACGACTTTCCAGCCCCGGATTACAACAGCCCGCACCGCGCGATGGCGCTATTTTAAATGAACCCGACCGAAATCAACACATCTCTGTTCAAAAGGCTCCGTTTCGTGCTGGTCGAGACCAGCCGCGCGGGCAATGTCGGCTCGGTGGCGCGCGCCATGAAGACGATGGGATTCAGCGAACTGGTGCTGGTGTCGCCGCGCTGCGAGGACCCGCTGAACGATGCCGAGGCGGTGGCGTTCGCGAGCGGCGCGGGCGACGTGCTGGCCAATGCGCGCATCGTCGGCAGCATCGGCGAAGCGCTGGACGGCTGCAATTTCGCCGCCGCCGTGTCGGCGCGCCTGCGCGAATTCTCGCCGCCGGTGTGGACGCCGCGCGCCTTCGCGGCCCACGCGGCGGGGCAGGGCGAGTTGCAGCCCGCACTGGTGTTGGGCAACGAGCGGGTCGGCCTGCCGAACGAGATCGTCCAGCAGTGTAACGTCTTGATCAACATTCCCTCGAACCCGGATTATTCCTCGCTCAACCTGTCGCAGGCGGCCCAGGTGCTGGCCTACGAATGCCGGCTTGCGGCGACCGGCGACACCGTCGAGGAACGCGGCGTGGGCTTTCACGGCGACGCCGCCAGCATGGCGCAGATCGACGGCATGTACGCCCACCTGGAAGAAGCGCTGGTGGCGATCGGCTTCCTCGACGCGAACAACCCGAAAAAGCTGATGCCGCGCCTGAAGCGCCTGTTCTCGCGCACCGGGCTCGAGACCGAGGAAGTCAACATCCTGCGCGGGATCGCGCGCGCCATCATCGAGCAGAAGCCCAAGAAATAGCGTGCAAAGGATATTTGCCTGCAGGGGCCGGGATGCAAATTTCCTTTGCACCCTGCTCGTCGTGTAAAGCTTTGTAAAGACGCCGTCCGATCGGCGTCAAGGCTGCTACTGCTCAAGTTTCGTGCCGCACCATTGCTGAAAATCGTGGACAAAGGCACCGACCGGTCGGGAGGCAGCATGGAAAACGAGCTCGAGCACGAGCGCATCGTACGAACGTATCGGCAGTGGAGTGGCGGCGGCGCGCTGCCGCGCTACGAACGGCTGCGCCCCGACATCCTGCGACAGAGCCTGGACTGTTCGACGAGCTTCGGCGCCATGTTGCGCAGAACCGTCGGGCGTGACCTGGCGGCGCTGAGGGTGCTGGACGTCGGTTGCGGCACCGGCGCTTTCCTGCGCCAGCTGATCGACTGGGGAGCGAACCCGGCCAACCTGACCGGAACCGAGCTGTTGGCCGAACGATTGGATGCGGCGCGCCGCAACACGGCACAGGGCGTGCACTGGCATCTCGGCGGACTCGAGCCCATGCCGGACGGCAGTGCAGACCTGATCAGCGCCCACACGGTGTTCTCGTCGATCCTGGCCGACGATGCGCGCCAGGCACTTGCCGCGCACATGTGGCGTATCCTGCGGCCCGGCGGCTGGTGCATGATCTTCGACTTCCGCTATAACAATCCACGTAACCGCAATGTGCGCAGGCTCACCCGGGCCGAGCTCGACCGCCTGTGGCCGGCGCGCGAGCGCCACTACCGGACCTTGCTGCTGGCGCCGCCACTGGCGCGCATGCTGGCCAAGGCCCCGCACCTGGTGCCGGAGACGCTCGCCACGCTGCTGCCGCCGTTGCGCTCGCACTTTGTTTTCATGGCGAAGAAGGACGATGCACCATCATGACTGGCTTGTCCGCTCGGTGCGTCCTGGAGTTCCCCCTCTAGTTTCCGGCTCCGAAGGGTGTTCCCTTTGGCGTACACTAGCCAAAACACAAGAGGCATTCTTGGAAAGATACATGGGGACATCACGACGGACTTTCCTGAAAGCCGGCGGCCTGGCCGCGCTCGCGCTGGCGGCCGGCGGCGCGTTCTACCGCGTCACGCACACCGGCCGATCACACCGTTTCGCGCTCGACGGCGAAGCGCGGGCGGCCCTGCACGCGATCCTGCCGGCGATCCTGGCCGGCGCGCTGCCGTCAGGTGCCGATCGTGAGGCTGCACTCGCCACGACCGTCGACGGCGTCCACCAGGCCATCCTCGGCCTGCCTCCCGGCACCCAGAAGGAAGTCCAGGACCTGTTCGGCCTGCTCGCGCTGGCGCCCGCGCGCCGCCTGTTGACCGGCATCGCGGGCGGCTGGGAGGGAGCGCATGTCGACGAGGTGAGCGCCTTCTTGCGGGACTGGCGCCTGCACCGCCTCGGCCTGCTGCGCAGCGCCTACCACGCGCTGCACGACCTGGTGCTCGGCGCCTGGTATGCGCAGCCGGCCAACTGGGGGGCCATCGGCTATCCCGGCCCGATGAAGGAGCTGGCGTGAACACGCCGATGGTCCCGGACCCGATCGCGGCCGGCATCGCCAAGGGCTGGAAGATCGTCGACGCCGCGACGCTGGTGCAGGACCGCAGCTTCGAGGCCGATGTGGTCATCGTCGGCAGCGGCGCCGGCGGCGGCGTCACGGCCGAGATCCTGGCGCGTTCGGGCCTGTCGGTCATCGTGGTGGAAGAGGGCGCACTGAAATCCTCGCGCGACTTCAGGATGCGCGAAGCCGAGGCCTATCCTGCCCTGTACCAGGAATCGGCCGCGCGCAAGACCGTCGACAAGGGCATCAACATCCTGCAGGGCCGCACCGTGGGCGGCTCCACGGTGGTCAACTGGACCTCGAGCTTTCGCACCCCGCCCGCCACCCTCGACTGGTGGCGCCGCCACTATGCGCTGCCCGACAGCATGCCGGAAGCGCTGGCGCCCTGGTTCGCGATGATGGAGGCGCGCCTGCACATCGCCGACTGGCCGGGCGCCCCCAACGAGAACAACGCGGTCCTGCGCCGCGGCGCCGAGAAGCTCGGTATTTCCACAGGCCTGATCCGCCGCAACGTCAACGGCTGCTGGAACCTCGGCTACTGCGGCATGGGCTGCCCGACCAATGCCAAGCAGTCGATGCTGGTGACGACCATCCCGGCCGCGCTGGAGCAGGGCGCGCTGCTCGTCACGCGGGCCCGCGCACAGCGCTTCGCGATCCAGGGCGAGCGGATCGAGGAGCTCCTGTGCCAGGCCCTCGATGTGCCCGGCGTTCGGCCCACCGGCCGGATGCTGCGCCTGCGCGCACGCCATTTCGTGGTGGCGGGCGGTGCGATCAATTCGCCCGCGCTGCTGCTGCGCTCGAAGGCTCCCGACCCCAGCGGCCAGCTGGGCCGGCGCACCTTCCTGCACCCGACCATCATCTCGGCCGCCTTTTTCCCGCAGCGCGTGGAAGCCTGGGCCGGCGCGCCGCAGACCGTGTATTCCGACCACTACCTGGCCGGCCCCATGGACGGCCCGATCGGCTACAAGCTGGAAGCGCCGCCGCTGCATCCGCTGCTGCTGGCCACCACCATGAATGGTTTCGGCGAGAGCCACGCCGCCATGATGCGCGACTTCCCGCACCTGGCGGGCATGCTGGCCCTGCTGCGCGACGGCTTCCACGAGGGCGCGCCGGGCGGCAGCGTGCGCCTGCGCGGCGACGGCAGCCCGGAACTCGACTATCCGATGAGCAGTTATCTGTGGGATGGCGCGCGCCGCGCGCTGCTCACGATGGCCGAGATCCAGTTCGCCGCCGGCGCCAGCGGCGTGCAGCCGGCCCACGAGATGGCGCGCCGCTACACTTCCTGGCGCGAGGCGAAGGCCGCCATCGCGGCCCTGCCGCAGGGGCTGCAGCTCACGCGCGTGGCCTCGGCCCACGTGATGGGCGGCTGCGCGATGTCGGGCGACGAGCGCCTTGGGGTCACGACGCCGGAGGGCCGCTACCGCGGCCTGGCCAACCTGTCGGTGCACGACGGCTCGCTGTTCCCGACCTCGCTCGGCGCCAATCCGCAGCTGACCATCTACGGGCTCGCCGCCAGGCTGGCGAGCGGCCTTGCCGCGTCGCTCACCGGCAGGCCGGCGGCCCGGCTGGCCGCATGAGGGCAGGACCATGAGCGCGCGCCGCCTGCTCCAGCTGCTGCTCCTGATCCAGGCGCTCGCCGCGCTGGGCATCGGCCTGGCCGCCGTCGAGATCTTCGGCGCCAGCCGCTGGCAGGCCCTGGCCCTGGGCCTGGGCAGTGTGGTGCTGGTGCGCCTCTTCATCAACCTCAACAACTTCTTCATGAGCGCGCGCTTCGCCAGCCCCACGCCGGGAGAGTACCGGCTCGGCTTCACGGCGCGCGTGCGCATGTTCCTGGAAGAGTTCAGCGCCAGCATGCTGCAGTCCTCATGGACCATGCCGCGCGCCAGCGCCCGTACCCGCATCCATCCGGGTTCACGCACGCCGCCGGTCCTGCTGCTGCACGGCTATGGCTGCAACAGCGGCTACTGGGCGCACCTGGTGCCGCGCCTCGATGCCGCCGGCATCAGCCACGCCTCGGTCGACCTCGAGCCGATTACCGGCGACATCGACGGCTACGCGCCGCTGGTCGAGCGCGCGGTCGAGGCACTCAGAACGGCGACCGGCGCGGACCAGGTCATCATCGTCGCGCACAGCATGGGCGGGCTGGTGGCGCGGGCCTGGATGCGCGCCTGCGGCACCCAGCGGGTGGCGCGCCTGATCACGCTCGGCACGCCGCACCACGGCACCTGCCTGGCCGCCTTCGGCCTCGGCCTGAACGCGGCCCAGATGCGACGGGCCGCGCGCGCCGAGCCGCCCGAATGCGCCTGGTTGCGCACGCTCGCCGCAAACGAGGACGCGGCGGCGCGCGCCCTGGTCACGTCGATCTACTCCCATCACGACAACATCATCGCGCCGCAGACCTCGAGCGAGCTGCCGGGCGCGCGCAACCTGGCCTTCGGCGGCGTCGGCCATGTCGCGCTGGGCCGCAATCCACGCTTGCTCGACGCCGTGATGGAAGAGATTGCCCACGCGGGCCGTTCCACAGCGGGACAGGAGCAGGTCAGGCTAACCCCAGGCTAGATGTATTTACGGGCGCCGTGTTAAAGTAGTCGTAACGCCGCAACTGGAGCGCCGAACTTGGCCCGCATCCTGATCATCGAAGACAATCCCGCCAACGTCGAGCTGATGGCGTTTCTGCTCACCGCCTATGGACACCATGCCGTCAGCGCCCCTGATGGCCCGCGCGGCATTGCTTGCGCCCGCGCCGCGCCGCCCGACCTGGTGGCCTGCGACGTCAACCTGCCCGGCATGGACGGCTTTTCGGTGCTGGCCGCGCTCAAGGCGGAACCCGCCCTCGCCAGGGCGCCGGTGCTGGCCGTGACGGCGCTGGCGATGGCCGGCGACCGCGAGAAGGTGCTGGCCGCCGGCTTCGACGGCTACATCAGCAAGCCGATCGAACCGGAGAGCTTCGTGGCGGAGCTCGAAGCCTTCCTGCCTGCCGCCGCGCCCGCGCATGGCGTTTCCGCCGCGCCGTCCCAGGCGCCGGTCCCGGCGCCGGCGGCCGTCCCGCAGGCGCTGGCCGCCCAGCCGACCATCCTGCTGGTCGACGACGACCCCTTCATGCTGGCCGTGCTGGCCGACATGCTCGGCGACGAGCCGGTGCGCGTGCTGAGCGCAGGCTCCGGCCCTGAGGCCCTGGCCCTGCTCGAGCGCGAGCCGGTCGAGGTCATCCTGTGCGACCAGGCCATGCCGGGCATGCGCGGCACCGAGGTGCTGGCCCAGGTCGCGGCGCGCCATCCGCGCACCGTGCGGCTGATGCTGACCGGGCAGCAGGACCTGGCCGAGATCGACGCGGCGCTGCGTTCCGGCGTGGCCGATGCCCACTACGCCAAGCCGGTTTCGGCAGGCAGCCTGCGCCAGCGCATGCGCGAGGCGCTGGCGCTGTCGCTGCAGCGCAGCCGCGCTCTTTAGAATCCTGTTTCTAGCGTGCGTGCCTAGAATGGACCGCACAGGATTCGCAAGGAAATCATGAGCAAGAAACTTCCCGTGGCCGACGACGACGAAGCGCTGGCGCGCGCCGTCCGCGCATCGGCCCAGCAGATCTGGCAGGCGGGCCTCGGGGCCTTCGCCAAGGCCCAGGAAGCGGGCGAGGGCGGGCGCTCGTTCACGCGCCTGGTGCGCGACGGCAGCGTGCTGGCCAAGCGCGCGCGCGAGGTCGAGCAAGCCTCCGGCACCGTGGCGCGCGCCGCCGAGCGGGCCACCCGCCGCAGCAGCGGCTCCTGGGGCAAGCTGGAGCAGGTGTTCGAGGAGCGCGTGGCGCGCGCCCTGGCGACCATCGGCGTGCCGGCCGCGAGCGAGGTCGAGGCCCTGCGCCGCCGCGTCGACGAGCTCGAGATGATGCTGGCGGAGCTCAGCGCGCGCCTGCCGGCGGCAGCGGCCCAGAAAAAACGCACGCGCCGTGCGCCCGGGCTGGACGAACCCGAGGAAGAAGAAGGCGCCTGAGAACGTATTCCAATGCTGTTTCATTGACACCATTTGGTGTTATCCTCGCGGCTGGAATCACAAACTTCGCCCTTCATGCAACAAAAAGCTCCGCGCCGGACCCGCGAACGCATCCTCGAGCTCTCGCTCAGGCTGTTCAACGAGTTCGGCGAGCCGAACATCACGACGACGGTCATTGCCGAGGAGATGAACATCTCGCCCGGCAACCTGTACTATCACTTCCGAAACAAGGACGACATCGTCAACTCGATTTTCGTCCAGTTCGAGGCGGAGATCGAACGCATCCTCACGGTGCCGGCCGGCCGCCGTTCGAACATGGAAGACGTGTGGCTCTACCTGCACCTGATGTTCGAGCTGATCTGGCGCTACCGCTTCTTCTACCGCGACCTGAACGACCTGCTGTCGCGCAACCGCAAGCTCGAGCTGCACTTCAAGGCGATCCTGGCCCACAAGATCAAGGTGGCGCGCCAGCTGTGCGAAGACCTGCGCAGCGAAGGCTCGCTGGAAGCGGGCGACCAGCAGATCGGCGCGATGGCCACCAACATGGTGGTGGTGGCGACCTACTGGCTGTCCTACGAATACGTGCGCAACCCGCGCAAGTACAGCGAGCAGCAGGCGATCGCCGACGCGCTCGCGCGCGGCTGCTACCAGGTGCTGGCGATGCTCGGCCCCTACCTGCGCGGCGACACCCGCCTGCTGTTCGAGAAGCTGTCCGAGGAATACCTCAAGAAGCTGTCCGCCGAGGCCCGGCCCGGCGCCGATTTCCTGTAACTTTTTTAGCCCCACGACGATGAAAACCCTGGCCGTCTATTGCGGCGCCTCGCACGGCGTCAACCCGATCTACACCGATGCCGCGCGCGGCCTGGCAGCCGCGCTGGTCGAGCACAACATCGGCCTGGTCTACGGCGGCGGCAAGGTCGGCCTGATGGGCGTGATCGCCGACGAGGTGCTGCGCCTGGGCGGCGAAGCCACCGGCGTGATCCCGAAAGCCCTGGTCGAGCGCGAAGTCGGCCACGCCGGCCTGACCCGCCTGTTCGTGGTCAAGGACATGCACGAACGGAAGGCCATGATGGCCGAGCTGTCCGAAGGCTTCATCGCCATGCCGGGCGGGATGGGCACGCTGGAAGAGCTGTTCGAGATGCTGACCTGGGCCCAGCTGGGCATCCACGCCAAGCCGATCGGCCTGCTCAACGCGAACGGCTTCTGGGACGGCCTGGTGGGCTTCGTGCAGCACCAGAGCGCGGAAGGCTTCGTGCGGCCCGAACACGTGGGGCTGATGCGGGTCGATGCCGACCCGGGCGCCTTGATCCGCAGCCTGCGCGCGGCCGCGGCTCCCGCCGCCTGAGGCAAGCCCCGCATGCGGGGCGGAAGAAAATAGCTGGAACTTTTTGTCCCGTCAAACGGAATACCGGTATCGTCCACCTTCCTTCGCCCCATGACGCCTGCATCGATCGCCCTCAACCGCTTCGGCCTCGGCGCCCGCCCGGATGAGGGCGCGCCGGCGGACCCGCGCCGCTGGCTGCTGTCGCAGTTGGATGCCTACGATCCCATGCCGGCGCCCTGGCGCCGCTTGCCGCACAGCGCACAGGTCGCGGCCGATTGGGTCGCGCAAGAGCGTGCGCAGCGCCAGGCGCCGGCGGACCAGCGCGCCGACCTGCGCGAAGCCTGGCGCCGCAAGGAGGGCGAGGCCTACCGCGCCGCCATCGGGGCGCGCGTCGCCAGCGCCCTGCAGACCCCCACGCCCTTCGTCGAGCGCCTGGTGCACTTCTGGTCGAATCACTTCGCCGTGTCGGTGGACAAGGGGCCCGTGACCGGACTGGCCGGCAGCTTCGAGCGCGACGCCATCCGTCCGCACGTCCTGGGACGCTTCGACGAGCTCCTGGTGTCGGCGGTGCGCCATCCGGCCATGCTGGTCTACCTGGACCAGGCCCGCTCCACCGGCCCGGACAGTCCGGCCGGCCGGCGCGCACGGCTCAGGCAGCGCAACAACGCGGGCCTGAACGAGAACCTGGCGCGCGAGATCCTCGAACTGCATACGCTCGGGGTGCGCGGCGGCTACACCCAGCGCGACGTCGGCGAATTCGCGCGCGCGCTCACCGGCTGGACCCTGCCCGAGGACGACGGCGGGGCCGTGCCTGCGCAAGAGCGCGCGCCATTTCGCTTCGCCCCAGCCCTGCACGAACCGGGCGGCCGGCTGGTGGCGGGACGCAGCTATCCGCCCGGCGGCGAGGAGCAGGCGCGCGCCGTCCTGCGCGACCTGGCCGCGGCGCCGGCCACCGCCGACCACATCGCCCTCAAGCTGGCGCGCCACTTCGTGGCCGACGAGCCGCCGGCGAGCCTGGTGTTGCGCCTGGCCGCGGTCTTCCGCACGAGCGGCGGCGACCTGTCCAGCGTCTACCGCGAACTGGTGATGGCGCCGGAAGCCTGGGCGCCGGGCCCCGGCAAGTTCAAGTCGCCCTGGGACTGGGGCATCTCGAGCCTGCGCGCGCTGGAGCGGCGCG